>DATNPS010000462.1:0-50378 GCA_036703095.1 Crinalium sp.
CGCAATCGCTCCTTCAGTTCGGGTTCCAGTCGGATACTCGTCACCTGCATTTCCGAAGTGCTACCCCGTTTGCGTGTATCCATAACCGAACATCCTAAATTTCAATCAAGGGTAGACAATCCGATACTACACTTGTAGTATGTGGACATCCAGAACTGTAATACAAATACTACAGCCTTCCATGATACGCATCCTCCACGTCACCTTAGCCAGCGCCATGCAGTGCCGACCTCAACACGGTCTAGGCAGAGCAGCGGCGCTGTTTGCGTTTGAGGGGATGTATTGGTTTAGCGGCGGTAAATCCGTCAGTGAAGGCATTGATAGCAACATCGCCGGACGACTCAATCCGGATCAACTCATTAGCAGCGGGAGGTGCAGGGCAATCCTGACACCGACATAGGGAAAGCTATATCCACTTCCCCAACCCCCGCTCCTGGTGATCAGAGGCCGGGGTATTTTTTGAGGAGAAAACTGATGCAGACTGAGCAGCGACAGAAAATTCCAATACTTCAGAACCAGGTGGTGGTGTTCTCTAAGAACTACTTGCCCCTGGCGCGGATCAACATTAAGCGGGCGATCGTTTTACTGGTTACCGGACAGGCAGAGACTCTGGAATTTAGCAGCACTCAGCAATGGGAAGCCCGCGATATTGGCATAGAGTGGAACCCCGATGACGACTGCCACTGGAACTGCCAATGGGTTGTTTGCTCCCGCCCAACGAGTAATCAGGTCAGTCGGGACATAGCCATAAATGAAGGCTCCGATCGCAATTCCCAGGACAACATATAACCAAACTGACCTAAAAATTTCTGCCGATTGGAATTGTCCTTGTTTGAACCGCTGATGCCAGGTCATTTCTGCTAGCTGGGATGGTTCTAGCGCTTCAACCTCATTTCCCTGTGCCCGGTAAGATTTCTGCAAGTTCCACACAAACGGTTCAACCCATTGTTCCAGATGCAGTACACCCAGGAGGTATCCGGCAGCGATCGCCAGCGTCACACCAAATCCGATATACAGCAGTGTCACCTTTAGACCAAACAATCCCCAGAGCAGGATAACGGCGACTTCATTTACCATTGGGGCGGCGATCAGGTAGGAAAAGGTGACTCCCAGAGGCACACCCGCTTCGAGAAAGCCGATGAAAAGCGGCACCAAGGTCAAGGGCTATTTTGTTTTAAGTTTCTGCTTTGAATCCTTGCGTCCTTTTGGAAGCATCGTCGTCTATCTGGGTGAACAGCAATACAGGAGACCTGTAATGAACCCAACCACAAGCCCAATCTCTCGGACGCTCAACATCCAGTTATTAGCGATTGACCTATCCACCTGCTCTCGGTGTACCGGGTCGCTTTCCAATATTGAACAAGCGATCGCCACCCTTCAACCTGTGCTTGCCAGTACAGGAACCGTGATTCAGTTTCAAAAGATCTTGGTTGAGTCAGAAGCACAAGCCGCACAGCTTCGATTTGTCAGTTCTCCCACTATTCGAGTCAACGGTCACGATATTATTCTGGAAACAACGGAGAGCCGATGTGGTGATTGTTCAGATCTATCTGGATCGGCGCAAGGAACCGCCTGTCGTACCTGGTCTTACCAGGGTGGAAGCTACACAGAAGCCCCTGTTGGGATGATTGTAGATGCCATTCTGCGTGAGATTTACCAGGGTGACGGTTCAGTTCCAGTTATCTCTCATCCCATTGAAGTGCCTCAAAACCTGCAACAGTTTTTTCAAGACAAGGCTAAAAAGGTAGGATCATGTTGCGGAACAACACCAACAGCTTCCGTTGGCTGTGGCTGTTCATAAGGTTTGTGGCGGTTGATAATCGGGGTTGATAGGAGCGAAACAGCAAAGATGGAGACATCAGCGAGTGATATGAAAACAGTCTGGCAAGCGTTTCACCAGCGGTTACGGGGCTTTATCTTGCACAAGGTGAACAACCCTGCCGATGCGGATGACATTTTACAAGACGTGTTTATTCGGATCTCCCAAAACCTGACAACGGTTCGAGAGAGCGATCGCTTACAAAGCTGGATCTTTCAAATCACTCGCAATGCCATCATTGATTACTACCGCAAAGCGGATCGACAGCCTCAATTGATATCTGAAGATGCACTGGAAATACTGGCAGAGGATGAAGACCCGGTCGTCTTTAATCAAGAGATGGCAGGCTGTTTGCGTCCTCTGCTAGACTACCTCCCAACACCCTATCGAGAAGCGGTGACGCTGACGGAGTTCGAGGGAAAAACACAGCGATCGAGTGCCCAGGAATTAGGGATATCGGTGTCTGGGATGAAATCACGAGTCCAGCGGGGGCGACAAAAGCTGAAAGAGTTGCTGCAAACGTGCTGTCAAATTGAACTGGATGTTGTGGGCAATGTGATCGAATATGAGATAAAAGATGTGTCGATGTGCCGTTCCTGTGGATTAACCAAGTAGTCATAGCCTGTCGGCGTGACAGAGGTACATTAGCAGCGATCGCTCTATTTCTCTTCAGCACTCCAGGGCAATATGTTGATTTATTCCACCTATCTCACAACCTTTCCGCTTGATGCAGTAAAAGCTGTTTAATTCACGGTTAGCCGGAATACAGTACCCCGCGCAGCGGAGCTGATCCGTTCCGGATCGCCTTGCCCGCCCTGCCCCGTAGTGCCATAGAATGTGCCATCGCTCGCCTGCATCAAGCTACGGGGATATCTACCGTTCTCACCTGTAAACCTCACCAGGAGTGTGATTTGTCCTTGGGGCGTAATGCGAAAGACGGCACCGGGTATTGTTTCCTCCCGCCCAATCGCCGTGCCATAGAAGTTGCCATCGTGTCCTTGGATCAAACTGTTGGGGAAGAGATCGCGATCGAAGGTGGCGATCGCTGTTCGTTGACCGTCAGGAGTGAGGCGAAAGAAGGTTCCCATCAACGTCACCCCATAAAAATTACCATCGCTGCCTTGAATGAGCTGGCTTGGATAAGCCTCGCGAGTCGCTCCCTGGTTCAAGCCCTGAAACGTTGTTAGAGGAACCAATTTGCTATCACCAGTGAGCCGAAAAATTTTGGCTGCTCCATCTGCCATGTATTCTGTGCCATAGAAATTGCCGTGTGTCACATAGAGATTGCCGTTTTGATCCTCAAAAATATCTAATCCACCGGGGTGATCTTTTACAGGAGAAGCTTCACCAAAGTCAATGTCAAATTGCACCAGGGTTGTCAATTGACCACTGGGAGTGAGCCGAAACAAAGTTCCTTGCTGCTTGGTTCCGCCCATATACGTGGTGCCATAAAAATTGCCATCTTTTGCCTGAATCAAGGGACGTTCAGGACGTGCGCCATTAGTGCGATCGAACACGACAAGGGTGGTGAATTGTCCTTCTGGAGTCACCCGAAAAACTGTTCCAAATCCGCCTCCCCCTGTCTCTCCACCACCCGTAGTGGTGCCATACAAATTCCCGTCCTGCCCAACCGTTAAAGGAGTTTCGGGGTTGTACCCATTGATTTGAGCATTGAAATTTACCAGCGTTGCCAGGTGTCCTTCAGGAGTCAGGCGAAAAACGGTTCCGGCTCCAGGATTTCCGCCAGAGGCAGTTACCCCATAAAAATTGCCATCCTTCCCTTGCACAACCCCGATTGGATCACTGCCATTACTGCCATTGAAATGGGCGATCGTGGTTAGCGTAACCTGGGTCGCAATGGAAGCTTGTGTCGTTTCAACCGGGGAATTGGCAGGTGCAATTCGATGAATCGCTTCACAGGCAGGCAAGCTCATTAATGAAGCGATCGCAAGAGAGCAAGGTAAGGAAAGAAGCAGCTTGAAGTTCTTCATTCTGTAAAAGAAATAGATGACTTGCTCTATCCAGGTGATCAACACTACTCGCGTCCCCAACACCAAGTTCTATTCCTTAAAACGCTGCACCAGGAGTAATGTTCCAGCTGGAATCGGGCACAACCAGATGGGATCTATTCGTCTAGTCTTCCATGCCCTGTTCGGTACTGGCTATGCGTCACTCCATTTCGGTTCTTCTTATTGTTACTGCGATCGCTTTAGCAGGCTGTACCGCAGGCAATTCACGCACTGGTGGTATTGAAACTTTACCAAGCGTGCCAGAGGAGAGATACACTCCAACGGCGACTTCCTCGTTTCCGGGTGAAGCGGCTCACTTGATCGATGAGACCTCCAGTGCTCCAGTCACTGTTCGAGCGGAACCGTCTGTTCAGGCTCGTTCGGTTATCTCAGTTGGCAAAGAAGAAGTCGTTCAAGTCGTTGATTCTACTCGTGATCAGCAACAGGGTATGTGGTATTTGGTTCAACATGCTTCCGGTCAGGAAGGTTGGGTCATGGGGCAGTTCGTTCGGTTCACTGGAAACCCTGATCTCTCTGCGCGTCCTTCTGTCGTCATGCGAGGGGGAGGACCTATTCTCGCTCAGCCTGGTAATGATGCTCGTGTGGTTGGGCAAGTTCGAGGTGGTGAGGTGTTAACCATTTCTCGTTCCGTTGAAGTGCCGGAATTAGACAATCGCAAAAGTACGTGGCTTCAGACCGATCGCGGTTGGGTTTCGGCTGAATTCATGTTCCAGCCTGCTTGTCTTAGATTTAATGGCAATCTGATGCGAGTGGTGAGTGTCGAGGGGGCGATCGTTAGAACAGAACCGAGTAACCAGGCGAAGGAAGTCGATCGTCTGGAGGGAGGAGAGACGGTCGTACCACTGGCGGTAAAAACCAATGAACAGGGAGAATGGCTAAAAAATGAGCAGGGCTGGGTAGACAGTAAAACATTATTCCTTCCAGCCTGTCAAAATCCCACATCTTAAGAATGAATGAGCAGTGGGTTTAGCAACAGATCGTTAACTGCTCAACTCCTTTTGAGTCTCCAACAGTCTCACAATCACCGTCAGCAGTTGAATCGGTTCGATCGGTTTCGGGATGTGCAGATGAAAGCCAGCCGATAGTGCTTCCAGGCGATCGCCCTCCCTCGCGTAAGCCGTCAAGGCAGCGGCAGGAATATGTCCACCTTGGCTGGGTGGCAGCGATCGAATGCGGCGAATTAACGTAAATCCATCTTCATCGGGCATGCCGACATCACTGAGCAGAATGTCGGGTTGGTGGGTTTGCAGAAATTCCCACGCTTCTGAGGCAGAGCCAGCACTGATTACCCTAGCACCGTATTGCTCTAAAGCCGCCTGCAAAAATTCGCGCGTGTCCCTCTCATCATCCACAATCAGCACATTGACGTTGGATAGATTGAGTACGGTATCAACCGTTGTTTGACGCTGGAGTCCTTGATAGTGAATGGTTTGATTGGGTAAAGCAGATGGGAGGAGTGGCAAATAAACGGTAAAGGTCGTTCCCTGACCTTCTCCGGCGCTATCCACGTGAATGGTTCCTCCATGCAACTCGACTAAATTTCGCACGATCGCCAGGCCCAACCCTAAACCGCCCTGGGTTCGAGTGGTTGTGGCATCTTCCTGCCGAAATCGCTCAAAGATATACGGCAAAAAGTTGGGAGAGATCCCTTTGCCAGAATCAATGACTTGAATTTGAGCCATTGAGTGGCTTGCTTGCACCCGCACCTCAATCTGTCCATTTGCAGGCGTAAATTTAACAGCATTCGAGAGCAAATTCCAGACGATTTGCTGCAATCGTTCTGGATCACCGGAAATCAGGTTGTCATCCAGCGTTGAATGGAGTGAGAGGGCAATAGATTTCGCCGTTGCTGCTGGACGAATGGTATCGATCGCCGCTTGCACACAGGGAATTAAGTGAGTTGGGCGTAAGTCTAGCCGAATCTTGCCGCGAATGATGCGGGAGATATCGAGCAGATCTTCAATCAATTGCGTTTGGGCGATCGCATTGCGCTCAATGGCAGCCAATGCCTGTTCTGTTTTTTCGGAATTGAAGGTGCGAGTGCGGAGCAACCGAGACCAACCCAGAATGGCATTGAGGGGCGACCGCAACTCATGGGACACCACCGCCAAAAATTCATCTTTCATTCGGCTGGCCCGCTCTAGCTCTATCCGAGCGGCACGTTCCCGCTCCAACGCCTGTGCCCGTTCTTCGATCGCTAATTTTTGGTCGTGGATGTCGGTCGAAGAACCAAACCATTTTACTAGCTCGCCACTCTGGTTGTGAAAGGGTAATGCCTGAGCGAGGTGCCAGCGATATTCTCCGTCACTTGCCCGACGAAGACGAAGCTCTACTGTAAACATCGCGCCTGTTTGACAGGCTACCGTAAATGCCTGAATCGTGCTGGACAGATCATCAGGATGCACCATTTGCTGCCAACCATCGTCATGCATCTGTTCCAGGGTCAAGCCACTGTAGTCACACAAGCGCTGATTACAGTAGTCGTGATGGCTATCCGAATCAATTACCCAGAACAATTGGGGCATCGTATCTGCCAATGTGCGAAACATGGATTCGCTCTCGCGCAACGCTGCTTCGGTTTGTTTGCGATCGGTGATGTCAAACAACATCCCTAACATGCGAGTGGGTTGCCCGTTGCTGTCGTAATGGAAGCGACCATAGGACGACACCCAATGAATACTGCCATCTGTCCAAACCACTCGATAATCACACGCATAATCTCGCTTTTCTTCCATCGCCTGTTGTAAGCTCGCTTGAGCGGTGGCGAGATCGTCTGGATGAACGCGATCGCACCATTCCTGATATGTTCGTCTGGGAGTGCCTGGCTCATAGCCAAAAATCATTTCGTGGTAGGGAGTCCAAACCACCTCGCTACTCTTGACATCCCAGTCCCAGGAGCCGATGCGGGCTGCATCCAGCGCTAATTCCAATCGGTCTTGACTCTCTCGCAGCGCCACTTCAATCTGTTTGCGATCGGTAATATCTTGCGAAACACCCGCAATGCGATAAGGTTGCCCCACGTCGTTATACACAGGAAAGGCTTGCTCCCAAATCCAGCGGATAGAACCATCCGCTCGAACAATCCGATATTCATGGTTAAACCCCGTTTTCCGCTGCGCCGTCATGATTGTCAGTGCGCGATCGCGATCGTCTGGATGAATGGCATTGAGTAGGCTGCTTGGCTGGTCGTATAAGCTCTGACAGGTCTGCCCCCAAACCTTCTCGTAAGCGGGGCTGACGTAAAGAATTTGAGTAAACTCCAGGTCTGCGATCCAAAAGACTTCACCAATACTTTCTGCCAACTGACGAAATCGTGCTTCACTCTCGCGGAGGGCAGTTTCTGCTTGTTTGTGGTGAGTGATATTCACAAAGGCACCAATCACCCCTCGAATGTTTCCCGACTCGTATCGAACGGGAACCGCTTTGCCATACAGGAAGCAAATGTCGCCATCGTCAAAGACAAACTCAAATTCACCGGAAACTGCCTCCCCAGATCGTCCTGCTTGCTGCATGGGCAACTCTTCTGACGCAACATCTTGACCGTTCTGTTGAATCTTAAACGGGAATGGATATTCGCCGTCTGCGGGCGTTGCCGTCATTACAGAACCGTGCGATCGCCGCATCATCTCATAAGCTGCTTGATTGGGTGTCACGTCATGACACTGCGGATCATGAGCCACCCAAACACCAATCGGAACTGCTTCCATAAAGGCTTCCAGTTCTGCGGCTTTTGCTCGTGCGGTTGCTTCACTGTGCTGGAGTGCGACCTCTGCCCGTTTGCGCCCAGTAATATCCGTTGTGCTGCCCACAACCCGCACGGCTTTACCTGTTGCATTGCGGACGATCAAGCCCTGATCATGCACATCAACGTACTCGCCCTCATGATTACGAACCCGATATTCTAAACTATAGCGATCGTTCTTTTGGAGTGCGTTCAGGAATTGTTGGTTAATGATTTCGATGTCCTCTGGATGAATGCGCTTGAGCCACCAATCGCTATTAGCGGTAATCGCTTCTGAGGGAAACCCAAATAAATTACAGGTTCCTTCGCTGCGCTCAACTTTGTCTCGTTCCAGATCCCATTCATAGACAAGTGCATCAATGGCAGACATGGCTAAACGAAACCGCTCATTGGCTTGCGCTAACGCCTGTTCGGTTCGTTTGCGCTCAGTCACATCCACCCCAATCCCCCAGGTTGCCCATCCCGGAACTGGAAACTTTGCTGCAATGTTCGACCAGGCGATCGTCCGCACACTGCCATCCTTGCAAGTGAGATCCCACTCCCAGTTGCGATAGTCATCCCCCCGTGCTTGCCATTGAGCGATTTGCTGTTGGAGATACTGAGCATTCGGATAGAGTTGCGCCATAATGCCAAGATTGCCAATCACCTCTGCTGCCGAATAGCCCGTTACCCGGTCGCATTCTGCATTCCACGCACTGATGTTGCCAGTTGCATCAAAGGCAACAAACAGGACGGGCATCTTCTCCAGGGCAAAGCGAAATCGATCTTCACTGTTTTGCAATTGCTGATTTGTCTCTGAAAGTAAATCCTTGAGCGTTTGTACCTTCTGATCGAGTTCAGTGGATGAGGTCGAATGACTCGATGGATCGGTTAAGTTGCGGATCGCAGCTACTAGCCCGAACAAGCCGAAGCCTGCGATCGCTCCCGCGAGAACAGCGAATCTGGTTTCAACCGCCGCAACGCAGTCAAGCTTGATCAATTGGAATAAGGCTAGGAGTCCCGCTCCACAACATAGCAACGTTAAAAAACTCATTAATAGGGCAGAGCGGCGGCTTTGAGACATAGTAATTTTTACGTTCAGACAAAATACCAGAAAGCCTTGGTCGAAAAACAAAGGGTGAGGTTACTTTATGCCTTCTGGCAGAGCATCAGCACCTACCCCAAGGGAGAAATAAACGGATTTCCTCCTCCTTAAGGCTGAAGCTTATCTTTATTACCCAGTTTTCATCAGTCAACTTAATTCTTCTCAAGCAGAAGGAAATTAACCGTAGGTAGTGGTGAAAATAGTCTCCAGTGTTACCTCTTCAGACAGTTCACTGTTCTTGAAAAAATTAGATAAAAACAATACAGAATCACAATGACTTCGAGTGACTGTCTCATGTCCGTCTAGCGATTGGGTAGTGGTCTAGACCTGTGGATACCTTCGCTGCAATTCCCGCCACTAATAGTTTCTGCCAATCTGATCCACAGGTATGGCGCATCACCGGATCTGTTTATCAAGCTCCTTTGTCATTCGCTGTAGAGCTACCGAGATATCGTGCGGCTCAATGTGTACGTCTAGGATGCAGAAAGTTTCCATATGTGATCGACTTTCTTGTAGAGCAGTTGCTAATTCACCCTCCGTCCGAATCTCAAATTTCCAACCTGCATTGAGTACTTCTGAAATGCGGCTATATCGCCAGGAGCGAATGTCATTAAACTTCCCATCCAGCAGAGGACGTTCTGTCGCATAGCCGCCGTTGTTCAAAACAATGACGATCGGATTTAAGCCGTAGCGCGCGATTGTAGACAGTTCCACTCCTGTCATTTGAAATGCGCCATCTCCGACTAGAATCAGAGGGCGAAGGTTGGGATTGGCAAATTGAGCACCCATTCCTGCCGGAACCGCAAATCCCAGCGAAGCGTAATAGGCGGGTGATAAAAATCGCGTTTTATCATGAACTAATAAATCTAATCCACTAAATAGCGCATCGCCAATATCTGCAATCACAATCATATCATCACTGAGAAACGAGTTTAACTGCTCGAATAACCGCTTCACTGTAATTTGTTGGTTGAGAATCGGAGAGAAAGCTTGAGGCAGCAAGAACCGCTTGGAGAGGCTCAAGTCTCGTATAGAAATGTCAGTGTGAATTAATGCTTCAATAAAATCCTGTAACCGAATTCCGCCATAGTTTTGACCTTGAATCAACGTTTTTTCACTGGTGACATAGATGGAACGGTTAACATCTAGTTGAGCGGTAAACATCCCCAGGTTCAAATCCATGAGAAACACACCCAACATGATCACGCAATCGCTGGATTCTACATATTGACGAGCAAACTCACTGCCCAGAGCACCTGCATAAAGCCCCAGATAGTTAGGATGTCGTTCGCTAATGACAGATTTGCCCAGGATCGTCTCTGCTACCGGAATGTTCGTTTTCTCAGTCAACTGCAACAGGGCATTCTGCAAACCAAATCGATGAATCTCGACATCTGCCAGAATTACCGGCTGATGTGCTGCATTGATTAGAGAGATCGCTTGCTCAAGTGCAGCAGCTAAGGCATCTGGATGGCTGCTATCCGGTACACCAGCGGACTGAGAATTCGGATTTCCAGTCTGGTTCAGCATATCGCGGGGAATTTCGATATAAACTGGGCGCTTGTAGCACAAAGCCATAGCCAATACGCGATCGATCTCGGCAAACGCTGTGTCAGGGTTATCCAGCACTGTAGAGGCAATCGTCAGTTCTTGAAAAACCTTGTATTGCGTATCGAAATTTCGGACTTTATGATGCAACAGTGGGTGTTGAATGCGCTCATTCATTCCCGGTGCGCCGCTGATGATCACCACTGGAGATTTCTCAGCATAAGCTTGTGCGGTTGTATTGGCGAGCTTTAAGCCACCCACAGAATAGGTAACACACACGGCACCCAAACCGCGTACACGAGCATACGCATCGGCAGCAAATCCTGCCCCTTGTTCATCGCAGGTATTGATGAATTGAATCGAACTCTCTTCTAGCAGCTTATTAAATCCTAAAACGTAATCACCCGGCACCCCAAACACATGATGAACTCCGTGTTCATAGAGTCGTCGAATCAGGTAGGCTCCGATCGTCTCTGATAATGTACTTTGCTCAATTGATGTTTGAGTTGCCATAAGCTTAATTCTGTGGTGATACATCATTGGCTTGGAACGATGACCGTCAGGTTACGGTTCTTTTCAGGCTTTGTTCAATTAAGGGAGCAATGACCGCGATGTTTTTAACCAACTCATCCGGCAGGCAAAACCGCTGCTTTAAGTAATTGGGATCGTTGTAACTGAGCCACACCTTACCGTCAGTTGCTTTCCATGCCAGTATTTTCAAGGGTAGATCTAAAGCGATCGTCGGCTCTGCAACCATGAGCGGTGTTCCAGCTTGGGGATTACCAAACAGCAACAACTGCGTCGGACGCATACTTAATCCAACTCTTTCGGCTTCAGCTTGTTGATCAATGCGGGCAAAAATGGTGATGCCTTTTGCCTGAAGGATGGCTACTAGTCGATCGATGGTTTCACTGACTGAGTATGGGCTAGGTTGGGTGATGATGCCGTTATTTGCATTCACATTTACATTCATAGAAGTGTATTCCTAAATAGTTTCAATGATAGAAAACCAGTGGCTAAAGATAATGCTTTGCCTGTACTGAACTGGCGTAAAGAGTTGCCATCCCTTGCGGTTCATGGCTGTATTTGCCGCTGTGCTGCGGTTGATACGTTTCGTTATACAGAGCAAGACTGTCGGGGTTTTCCATCAAAAATTGCATCATTTGCCGATGGGCTTCTCCTCGAAAAAACTGTTTCAAATCTTGCTCTGAGCGCCAGTAGCTGACCATCATCACCTCTTTCGGTCCACAAATGCCTGCTTTCACTTGCACACAGCCTTGCGCTTTAACAGTTGCATTCTTAATCCACGTCAAGTTTTTCCACATCCAGAAAAACCCGGTGCGATCGCGTGCCAGAAAGCCATTGACGAAGACAACTGCCTGTGGATGCTCTGGTAGATCGATTTGATAAACGAAATTGCTGTTTGCGCTTGCCATCTTCAAACTCCTGAATATAGAAACTGCAACACTCGTCGGTTAAACTTTTGGGGATTCTCGATGAATGTAAAATGTCCTCCACCTTCATCGGCTTCAAAGATCTCTAGCTCAGAGTCAGGAATGTTTTGATGAATCCAAACCTGCGATGTCCAGGGAATGATACTTTTTCTACCAGCTACAATCAGCGTGGGCTTGCGGATTCTGGGAACCTGATCGCGCCAGTCAGTATGAGCATGGTTATACAGCAGCGTCGCCGCGATCGCTCTAGGGCAGCGAAGATTACACTCAACAACCCACTCGAACTGTTCTTTCGGCATTGCAGGTGTCACCATTAAAGACAGCAAACTGCGCGTTACTGACTCAGCATTGCCATTCGCTAGCGCGTGTATCGTTTCATTCAGTTGCTCAGGCGTAAATACTGCTCCCGACTCTGCTAGTTCTTGAGCATTCCAATGCGATCGGGTGATTAGCAGTGGCGATTGATCAACCAACACTAAGCGATCGATTGCATCGAACCCAAACAAATCGAAATAGCTCCAGATGATTGAACAACCTAATGAATGTCCTAATAGATGTGGGTTTTGGAGTTGCAGAGCGGTGATTAATTCCTGAATGTCTTTGGACAAGCGAGAGATCCGATAACCGAATGGCGCTTTTTCTGATTCACCGTGTCCTCGTAAATCGGGAACAATGACCTGATAGCGTTCGGCGAAAACAGGAATTTGATACTTGAATTGTTCCGCCGACTGCGACCAACCGTGAATCAGTACGATCGGTTTTCCGCTACCTGCACTGATGTAGCTCAATTGCACACCATCAGAGGTTGTGAATGTTTTTCGTTCCATTGGCTTTCAAGGGTTTAGTCGTGCCAGTCAGATTCGAGGATGACGCTGCAAAAGTTTACCCGCTTGTATGTTGGGTCCATGCGATCGAGAACATCAGCGTTAACCGTGCCAAATGTAGTTTCAGGTCGGTGCTTCATGCCATCGGCAAACGCCTGAATGATGTTTTCCTTGAAGTGGCTACCACGCGGGTACATGGCGATGACTTGTTCACGTTGCTCAGGTGTAAATTCTGAAAAGCCCAGCCCTAAAACATCCATCTCCACTCCGGCTGTCACCAGGGCAACTTCTGGCTTTTTATGTTGAGGAATTCCTGGTGTCGTGTGCAGCGCGATTGCATCCCAAACCAAGTCGATCGATGCTTCTGGAATTTGGTGTCGCCGCATAAAGTCTCGTGCCGCGTTCGCCCCATCCACCTCGAATCTTTCCGTCGAGTGCCGGTACGATTGGGTTAGTCCGATGTCGTGAAACATCGCGCCAATGTATAGCAATTCAGAGTCAAACTTTAGCCCTTTGCGAATTCCGGCAAGGGCACCAAATAAATACACGCGAGTTGAGTGATGGAATAGTAGTGGAGATGCAGTGTCTTTGATGAGTTCTGTCACTTCAAGGGCGATTTTGCTGTCAGGAATGGTAATGCCTGCGATCGATGTGTTCATGTTTTTCTCCTAGATATGAATCCGTTCATTACAAAACAAATCAACGAGGACCACCACCGATGAGCAGCGTTTCACCCGTGATCCAGGCTGAATCAGTGGAGGCAAGGAAAATAGCAGCAGGGGCAATGTCCTGTGGTTGTCCAATACGACCCAGCGGAATTTGCGCTTCTACCTGCCTTTGGAAATCACTGCCGATCGCTCCGGCTGCATGAGTACCCTCAGTTTCCACCAGTCCAGGATTGATGGAGTTGACCCGGATGTTGCGGGCACCTAATTCTCTGGCAAGCGACTTTGTAATCGCATCGACCGCCGCTTTGGTAGCGCTATAGATCGAGCCAGTCGCAGGGGTAGAGGTACTGGCTTGTGAACTAATATTGATAATGCTGCCGCCCGTCGCGCCAAAATGCTTAACTGCTTGTTGAGTAGCGAAAATTAATCCCAGCACATTCAAATCGAACTGCCTGCGGAAATTCTCTTCCGTAATGTCTTCAAGTGGTTGATACTCATACATACCGGCATTGTTAACCAGGATGTCGAGCTTGCCGAATAGGTGTTGTGTCTTGGCAAAAAGCTGTTCGACCTCTGCTTTCTTTGTCACATCTGCCTGAATTGAGATCGCCTTTCCCCCTGCGCTGTTAATCTCATCAACTACACGATCGGCTCCTTCTTTACTCGATGCATAATTGACAACAACGGCTGCACCTTCGGCTGCCAAGTGTTTGGCGATCGCGGCACCAATGCCTTTGGAGGCACCTGTCACGACAGCAATTTTTCCGTCTAGTTTTTTCATGATGACCCGTCCTAGAGTTGTAGAGTTTGAATGGGTTGACCGCAAGTAAGTTAACTTATTGGAGTAATATCCGCTGAGTAAAGATGCCAGCGACGCTGCTCTGGAGTTGAGCCAGGAACATTATTGACTCGTCGCAACACATAGCTGCCGTGAAATCGTTGCGGAGTGCCATCCTTGGTGATGGCAGTCACCGTAACTGGAATCTCGATGTAAGATGAACCTGCTGCTCCGTCTAATCGACCGGGTGATCCGACCTCTACAGCAACGCAGGCGGTGTTAGCAAACCCCTGCTGAAATTGTTCAAACGACTGCTGGCTGGCAGTACCATTTCCTTCCCAGGCTGAGTAGGCTTGTTGATAGTTTCGCTGGGCGATCGCACGGTAATAGTCACGAATGACCTGAACCGCTTCTTGCTGGAGTGGCTCAACATCAGTAGCGTTTTGTGAAAGAGAAACGGGTGACGGAGGAGATGGGAGCGGCAGTGTTGGTTTGGATTCAAAGGAACTTGCAACTGATGGGGCACTTGAAGGTGGTTGTGATTTGGCAGAGGTATTACAGGCTGTGATGGCGATTATGAGCAGCACTCCTCCAGCAGCCATACGATACTGCTTTAAACAGGTATGCAAAGAAAAGTTCATGATTGATCAGTATTTCCTTTTCAACAAGTAGTTATCTTTGGCTAACGATACGTCTGGCATACCAAACCGATAAGCGTGGAGTCAAAATCGCTGTTCCAATCAGCAACACTACAGGTAGTAAAACGTGCCAAACTCCGATCCCAGGTGTCAGAGAAAGAATGAGACAGAGCAAAAAACATCCACCCCAAATGAGTGTGATAAATTGATTGGCTTTCCAGAATGCTGGCGTACTCCAGCGCTCCATTGGAACAGAACGCTTAGCATATTGAATTGTCCACGGTTCGCCCAATATTTGGGCATAGATAACTTGTCCTAGAAGCAGGGTGTAGATTGCAGTGTCGAGATACTCAAACAAAATTGCTGTGTGAAACCCAAAATAGAGGATGACATTCAAAAGCGCAAAACCCAATGAGAGCCAGTCTAAACTAGTGATACTTTGACCTTTACGAAGGTGATAAGCAATCACCACAATTGCACTGACACCACTCACGAACGTTGCGATCGCCCACAGATGAAAAATTAATAATGGCAATGCCAAAGCTACTGGAATCAATCCAGTAAAACTAGATAACCACTTCATATGCTGCCTTCTGAGATTTTTGCAAATAGCAGATTGAACCCCTCAGTTACCGTGTGATGAGCCAACACGCCATCGCGCAAAACGGTGTAGGCATTTGAGCCTGCATCACCTACTGTTTGCAGCACGTTCAGCTTGAGTTCTGGCGAACTGCTGACGAGTTACTTCATCGAAACCTGCATAATCAGCCACCTTCAACTGGTCAAACGTGCGATGAGCAAATTTCCATCTGCCGTTTTCTTTACGAACGACATCCACGAGAATTAGGTGAGCCAAAATAGCGGGAAGATGCGCGGCGAGCGGTTGCTCTGATGCAACCTGAATCGAATACAGGTAGCTAATGCAAGCTGGATTGCCGTTCTCGTTAATAAACACAACTTGATTGGCAAACTGATGCCGCAGACCGTAGCTTGGAATTTTGTGGCTGCGGGCGAGGTTGAGTGCGGCTAGTTTCCCCTCAGCAAAGGCAAGAGCGTGGTCGATGACAATATCATCGGTGTAAAGGTCGGCGATCGCATCAAAGTCCTGCGAACCGAATGCCCATTCCAGCAGGGCGGGAAGCTGCATGATATCGAGTCGATCGTCTGCTGTAAGACGATAACCCTCTCGCGTAATCAGTTCAGCATTGGCAGAAACTGCTTTGGGAATGACGAGATGGGCAAAAGGATGTTGTGACATGAGTAAATTTCCCTCAATTTCTTTTTGTTAGTAGCTCCACTATTAACAGTTCGCTAGGTTGGAGTTTGAGCTACTGCTTTGTTGAATTCGACTGTTCCACTAAAGTTTTCAGAACGGTCTCCAGTTCAACCTCGCCCTTGATAGAACCAGCTTCGCCACTCTCAAACTCAATCCAGCCTTCGTTGAAACCATCGAGCATGCGAATGCGCGGCTCCGGATCGGTTGTGCCCTGCGCTTTGAACATTGCCTCCCAGGTTTCACGGGGAACTACCTCAGCCTGTACCGGATGTCCCAGGAGTTTGGAAAAGCCCCTGGCAATGTCATTGGGCGTTACCCGACGTGAACCCTCAATCTCGACAATTCGCCGCCCGCTCCAGGTTTGTTGCAGCAACTCAGCGGCAATGCGACCGATATCTGCTGTTGCAATCATGGGTACGGGCTTCTCTAGGGGTTGCAGGAAGCTGGGAATGATTCCTTTATCTCTAGCGGGTGCCACGTCCCAAGCCGCATTCTCCATAAACCAGGCGGGACGGAGAAACGCGATCGGCATTGGCAGATCTCCCAGAACTTGCTCCATGATCTGAAGCTGGGTCAGCAGGTTCATCTGGGTGGCTTGTGCGCCAATTGTGGAGAGGCAAACAACTTTAGGGGGACGCGCTGCCATAAGTGCGGTATGCAGGGCAGCAACGATCGCCCGTGTTTCGGGAAAGCCTGGAGATGGCGCGAAGTTGGGTGGTAGTAGCACGAAAACCCCATCGGTGTTCATAAACGCTGCTTTCAGTGCATCAGCGTCATTCATATCTGCCAGAGCGACTTCACAGCCTTGCTCTGCCCAAACGGTTCCCTTATTGGAATCACGCACTACAGCCCGGACAGACTGGTTTTTGCTCAACAGGTTACGAGCGATGGCACCGCCAACCTGTCCTGTAATTCCGGTAATTGCGTACATTTTTCGCTCCTTGTAAATAGCAGAATGGCAAAGGTATTTAAGCAAACTTGAAAAACAGCAGTTGAATTGTAGTGAGAACAATGCCTAGTAATGCACCCATGATTGTCTGCGCGATCGTATGTTTCTTCAAAACAAGTCGGGCTTTACCTATGAGCGGTAACAGTAGATAAAAAGGAAGCACGATCGCGCCAAATTGATAAGTGAGTGCAACCAGAGAGCAAGCCATACTTGCCGTGTGAATACTGATTTTCCACCAGTACGAGATAATAGCAACAAGCATAGTTTCGGTGGCATAGCACCACATTAGAGCCTGGATCAGATTCGATGCATGAACAGAAAGTAAAGTCAGAAAACCAGTAAACAGTACAATTGCAGCCACAATCAAAGGGAAAGAACGTTGCTGGCGATCGGGAATATCTGGAGAGTTAATCAGCCCAAAGTGAATAAAGATAAAGAGACACAAAATGATCAACCCAGAGGCAAACAAGTCGGCAATTCCTAAGAATTCGATTCTTTCTAACAGGTTCAACTGTTGATCTGCCAACGCTAGCAGTAAAAAAGTAACTAATGGATTAATTACTGGGTTGAATATGATGGAAATGATTTGTGCACTGGTTTTATGCATTGTCCTAAACAGATTGTGATGCTTCTATAGCAGAAGCAATTGGTAAAGTTCCAGGAGGACCCAAAATTTCGTCGCCAATCTCAGCAAACATCTGCTCTACTAAAGCCATGTTGGGCGTTTCGTCTTCATGCTGTGTTCCTACTGCTGCGATCAGTCGAGCAAAACTGCTGGGCGCAGCAATCACCAATGCGTGAACTGGACTATTGTTAAATACGCCAATTGTATGGGGTGTGCCAGCCGGAATTAGAACATTTTCGCCAGCAGCCAGCACAACCCTGTTCTCTGCTGCCCAGACCGTAAGTTGCCCTTCCAGCACGTAGAGCTGTTCAGAGTAGCGGGTGTGGCGATGGAGAGGGGTTTGGGTACCCGGAAGGAATCTGCCTTCGATCAGATCGTATTGACCTTCAGTCGTACTGTGGTCAGCAACAATGCGAAGCTGAGCACCAAATAGCCAAAAAGATTGGGTCATCAGATTGCTCCTCATGGATGAATAATTTTGCTGATGCAAAGTCGCCATTAGTGCGCTTTGTCATCTTCCATCTCGATCGACTCTTACTTCAATTTTTGATTTCAACTGCTCCATGTTCCAGCGATCGCTATAGCGATTTCCATTGATAAATAAAGCTGGAGCCGCCGTTACTCCACTCTGTAAACCACTTTCAATATCTTTATTGACACGACCGACATACACCCGCTTTGATAAGTCCTGCAAAAATTGGGAAATATCGAGTCCTAGCTTATTGGCATACTCGACGAGATAGCCATTTCTTAACTCTTGCGAATGGGCGAACAGCATCTCGTGCATCTGCCAAAACTGACCTTGAGCTTCCGCTGCTTCCGCTGCTTCCGCCGCACGTTGAGCCTGAGCATGAATTTGAACTTGTGGAAAATGACGGAAAACAAAACACAAACCATTTTCTCCAGGAGAGACATCAAGCTGTCGCTGAATCGCTTTAATCAATCGATAAACGTTTGCACTTTGAGAAGATTGGTAGTCTCCATACATTACTAGCACTACAGAAGCGCTCAACACACCTTGAATATGATCTTGAGTAGAAGGTGGGATAGATAAAAAACTGTGATTGCGGTCGTCGCTCATCTTGCTGCGGTCTGTATCAAGCAACTCTGAACTTTTTAATCAAGCTGCATCAATATTTGTATGAATTCAATATACGCAATTGACTTTGGGTTGTCGTCCACAACGAGTTGGAATTTTTACACCATAAATGGATTGAGCAAGCGTTACTTCTGGGAATAGAAGGCTGGCTCTATCTCAAGTTAGAATCCAAATTCAACCGAAAGCACACTTTATAAACTAACAATTCCGCGTTTAACAGCAACAATCACCGCTTGGGTGCGATCGTCCACGTCCAGTTTGCTCAAAATACGATTGACATGGGATTTGACAGTCCCCGCACTAATGCTTAAAGCAGTCGCAATGTCCGCATTACTCATCCCCTGTGCCATTGAACGAAGTACTGCTAACTCTCGCTCACTCAGCACTGGGTTATTCATCCGCTGTATCAGTTTTACTCCCACATTTGATGGAATATACTGCTCACCCCTATGAATCGTGCGAATGGCGTTGAAAAGCTCGTCGGGTTCAGTGTCCTTCAGCAGGTATCCTTGTGCACCTGCCTGCAATCCTCTATAAATATCCTCATCACTATCATACGTTGTGAGTACAATAATCCGAGCAGATTTGGATTCACTGCGAATTGCCGTAATCGCTTCAACGCCTTCGACTTGGGGCATTCGCAGATCCATTAACGTTACATCTGGTTGATGTTCCCGAAACAGGTCGATCGCCTGTTGCCCATTTTCGGCTTGAGCAATCACCGTCATGTCGGGGTCGCGGCTGATAATCATGGCTAATCCTTGCCTGAAAATGGAATGATCATCAGCAATCAGAACTCGGATTGGTAGGCATTGGCTCATCATGATACTCACGCACGATTAATAGTGACAACAATTTCAGTGCCTTGTTCTGGTTGGCTCTCAATGGCTAGCTGTGCTCCAATTCGCTCTGCCCGCTCACTCATGCCTAATAAACCAAATCTACCATTTGGGATGCTGCCGACTCCAAAGCCCCGTCCATTGTCTTTCACCCGCAAGCGACAGTATGCAGCTCCATATATTAACTCAACGCGAATTTCGTTAGCGTTGGCATGTTTAATGGCATTGGTCAATGCTTCCTGCCCCATCCGGAATAAGTTACTCTCCACTTCAGTGGGTAAGGGATAAGCAGTGCCCTTAACTTTAAAGTAAAGTTCTGTATCGGTGGCAGCTCTCATTTGAGTGACGAGGCGACGCAAAGCCGTTTGCAAATTGCCCTCTTCCAAAAGTTGAGGACGTAGCGCTGTCACTGAACGCCGCGCTTCGGTCAGTCCAGTTCGTGCTAATTCTTTGACCAGGTTCAGGTGGAACTGAACTGCTTCTAAATCATCCGCTAGCACCTGATTTGCGCCTTCCACCTGAGCAAGAATGCCTGTAAATGCTTGTGCCAGGGTATCGTGAATTTCTCGCGCCATCCGGTTACGTTCCTCTAAAACAGAGGCTTCCTCAGCACGTTTGCGATCGCTGATATCTGTGACCAGACCATAGTGTCCCTTCACTTGAGCATTGCGATCGATGTCGGGGATAAAAGTTGCGCTAATGTAGCGTTTGCCAATTGGGTAGGGAATTTCTGCCTCATAGGTTGTAATCTGCCCTGTTTGTGCCCGTTTGATATTTGGCGCAGCAATGGGATAAGCCTCACCCAACACTTCACGAACCGTCCTTCCTAAAATTTCGTCTCGGTTACGGTGAAACCAGACCTCGTAAGCTCGGTTAACGAATCGATAGCGCTGTTCGGTGTCCACATAGCTAATTAGAGCTGGTAGAGCATCAGCGATCAATTGCAACTCTTGTTCTCGTTCACGCAGCGCGGCTTCTATCTGCTTGTAATCGCTGATATCGGTATTTAGCGCATAAAATCCTTTGACTTGAGCACTGTCATCAAAATCGGGAATCAAGGTAGCATTGACATACCTTTTGCCGGAGGGCAGGGGCATTTCTACTTCCAGCGTGACGGTTTGCCCTGCAAACACTTGATTGATGTGCGATTCAACCACCTGATACGCCTTCTTCCCTAAAATGTCATGAACATGCTTACCCAGAATCTGCGCTCGGCTCCGGCTAAACCAGTCCTCATAAGTGCGGTTAACGAAGCGATAGCGTTGATTGGCATCGACGTAGCTGATACAGACAGGGAGAGCATCGGTAATCAGCCGCAGTTCTTGTTCTCGGTGGCGCAGTTCGGCTTCGCTTTGCTGTAGAGCTATTGTTCGTTCTGCCACCTGTTGTTCTAAAGTGCGGTTGTAATCGGTTAATAGGTTTTCTGCTTGCTTGCGTTCCGTGATATCTTGGCAAGCAGTAATCACATAAGCAATCTTGCCCGTTTCATCAATTACAGGTGTACTGGAAACTTGTACAAGAATCGTTTTATCTGATAAGCGGACTTCTATATCGTCCACAGTAACCGCCTCTCCTCGGAGGGATCGAACAATAGGCAGTTGGTCAGTGGGATATAACTGATTCGTTCCAGCTTGATAAATTTGATGAGTTTCGGACATTTGTTCAGGTGGGGCTTCTGTTAAGAGATTAGCTTTGTCTGTTAACTGATGGGTTGCCCGATTAGCGTAAGTAATTTGTCCCGTAGAATCATGTACGGTAACTCCGATCGGCATTGCATCAATAAATCGTACAAGGCGGTTTTCCCGTTCCTTCACTTCGGTATAAAGTTTAGCGTTGGCAATGGCGATCGCAGCCTGTCCTGATAAAAGCTGTAGAATCTCGATCCGTTCGCTGCTAAAAGCTCCAGTTGATAAATTATTTTCTAAATACACAATGCCGCTTAGTTTCCCCTGATTGAGGAGCGGCGTACATAAGATCGACTGAGGTTGCTGTTCTCTAATGTAAGGGTCAAGCGTGAAATTGCCCTCATGGGTGGCATTGTTCAAGACCAGGCTTTCTCGTGTGCGGATGACATAGTTAACAATGGCTATAGGAAGATAATTGTTCGCTAGATGCGACTGCAACATTCTAATGGTGCAAGCATGCTCACTATCATTCGTATTAAATGTACCCGATGCCTCAATTATCCATTCCCCCGAATTGTCTAGAATCAGATATCCGGTTTGGGCACCAGCACTCTCAATCAGGATCTTGATCAAAGAGCTGAGTAACCGCTCCAGTTCAATTTCACTCGAAATCGCCTGAGATGCTTTCAGTACCGCTGCTAAATCCAGAGAACTGTCTGAGCCGCTAAAAGTGGTTCCAGAAGTGGTGCGGATTGGTGTCGAAGTAACGCTAGATACCTGAGGAAAGAACTGTGAATAGCGCGTTTCTAAATCTTTGACCTTTGCCGCCGCTCCCCAGCGCTCATAGCAGTAATGAGCCTCTTTCATATAGGTCTGAGCAATCTTGGTTCTACCGCGTTCAAGATAAAATTTGGCGGCTAACTCATAAGCTAAGGCTTCTTCTTGAATAAATTCATTCTCAGAAGCACCCAATATAGCCTGTTCATAAAACTCTTCAGCTTCAAGCAATTGACCCAGAACTCGCGCTTTCTCTGCCTCAACTAGATGATATTTGTGCAGATAATTCATCGGGGCATGATATGCCCATTTCTTCATCTTCTCCTGGTTGGCACTAATACGATTTAGCCAAGCTTCTTTCTCAGAGTGCGAAGCAGCAGTAAAAATGCTCAAAAGCACCAGAGAGTCATAAAAATGGAATAGAGGCACAGCCATCATTGCTGTTACCTGTTCTAAATACTGCCTGGCTAAAGCAGCAGTGTGTGCAGCTTGATGATACTCCCCAAACAGGTAACACAATACGACTTTGTTCAAACAGAAGTAGTGAATTCCAGTTCCGTCTTTGGCTGCAATAGCGCGCGGTAGCGCTTGTTCTTCATCATATACACTGCCAATTAAACGGCTTGGGTTCTCAGACTTACCTAACAGGTTAAGGACTGTTTGCCACAGCATTGAAATCCAATTCAAGGGAGTTTCGCGTCTAATTTGACTGATCGCTTTGCTGTAGACTGCCGTTATCTGTTCCAGTTCTGTCAGTTCTTGACCAACAAAAAACGAGCGGCAACATGCGTTATATGCAGCATAACCAGCAAATTCAAAGTCTCCGGTTTCTACTCCACTCTGATAAGCACTAATCAGAATAGGTATTGTTTTCCTAAGATGTACCTTCCAGTGCATAACATGAGCACTTGCTACCATTAATGCTTTAGCATTGCCTTTCTTGGTACTCAATCGTTCTGCCAAACTTAAAGCCAATTTTCCAAATTGATAGCCAAGTTCAATATCTTGAACAACTCCACATAAAACAAGACCATAAGCAGCATAGCTCAGCGGTGACCAGGTAGCATTGCCATAGTTGATCGACAAATTCACCATTTTGCACACAATCAGCATCATCAATGCTGGTGACACCATAAAAGCAGCCGCGACAATATTTGCCAGAATATATATTGCTGCCAAAGGTTCTGGTTCGATCATCTCTGGCAAATTAATTAAGTCTTCAACTTCTCGTCCAGCTAATAATGAAGCTGTTTCCTGCAATTCTTTTTGAACATCCAATTGACTTGGAGTTTCTATTAAGGTCACTTCTAGAAGCTTCAGCACTTTCAGCCCAATTTTAAGTGCTTCTTTAAGATTGCCCTGTGACAAATGTGCTTGAATAATGCTGTCGTAAGCTTTCACTTTATCAAGCACTGTCTTAGCGTGATTGAGTACTACTTCTACAAATTGCTTCATTTCATCGAAGTAACCATTGAGATATGCCGCCTCTGCTGCTTGTGAATGCAACGCTAAGGCTAAGTTATACTCACTCTGCCAACTCTCTGCACTGAGCAACTTAAGTCCCACATTAAAATATTTGAAAGCCGCTTCGTAGGCTGTTGCTGACAAAGCTTTCTGACCTGCCATTAAATTCAATCGGGCGATTTCGGTTTGTTCTGATTGATTTGTGACAAGCGCAATTCCCTGATCAAGATGATCCACAATTTCAAATAACCACTCTGACAGTTGCTCTGGCAGTGTTTTTTCAAGTAGGTTGCGACCAATTTGTAAGTGAATCACTTGTTTCTGTGATTCATCAATCAAAGAATAAGCCGCTTGCTGGACACGATCGTGCAAAAATCTATAATCCTGAATTAACAAATTCTCATCTAACTCAGAGATTGGTAAAATCAAGCCGGTCTGAACGGCTGTCACCAAGTCTGAAAACAGTTCACGAACAGATGAATCACAAACCATAGAGAGCGTATCCAGATTAAACTCGTTTCCTACACAAGCTGCTAACTGTAATACTTGCTTTACTGACTCTGACAGCTTATTTAATTTATCCGTCATCAGCACAACCACATTGTCTGTGATGTTCTTTGTCTGGATCTGTCCAATATCCCAGTTCCAGTTGCGGCGATCGCAATTAAATGTCAGACAATCCTCCGCATATAACGTTTTCAGAAACTCATTGACAAAAAAAGGATTACCCTCAGTTTTTTGCAGCACTAACTCTGCCAAGGAGCGAATCGTATCTGTGTTGTGATGCAGCGTCTCGGCAATCAATTGACTCAGCGGCTCCAGCGTTAACGTGGCTAGCACAATCTCCTGAAGAACTGCTCCCTGTTTTCGCAGCCTCTCCAGTGTTAACGCCAGTGGATGGGTTGGAGACACTTCGTTATCTCGGTAGGCTCCAATCAAAAACAGGAATTGGGTTTGCTCATCGAGCAACATCAGCTCGATCAATTTCAACGTGGCTGAATCAATCCACTGCAAATCGTCTAAAAAGATCACCAACGGATGTGATTCCGAACAAAACACTCGAATAAACTTGAGAAATACTCGATTAAATCGATTTTGGGCTTCCGTTGCTCCAACGTCTGGTACAGGCGATTGCTTACCAATAATCAGTTCAACGTCTGGAATTACATCAATGATGAGTTGTCCATTACTGCCCAGCACTGTTAGAAGGCGCGATCGCCACTCCTGCACCTGTTCATCCAGTTCACTGAGTAACTGTTGCACCAGCTTTTGCAGAGCATCCACGATCGCACTGTAGGGAATATTGCGCTGAAATTGGTCAAACTTACCAGAGGTAAAGTAACCACGTTTTTTAGTAATAGGCTTGTAGAGTTCCTGCACCAGTGCTGATTTGCCCACGCCGGAGTAGCCAGACACCAGCATCATGGGAGAAGACACAGGGACACGGAGACGCGAGGACGTGGAGATATCGTCCCTCTCTGCATCTCCCTTTCTCCTCGTATCCGCGTCATTCCCCTCTGCCACTCTGTCAAACGCCGCTAGCAATGCTCCAATCTCCGCATCTCGTCCATACAGCTTCTGGGGAATCTGAAACTGATCTGACACATCCTGCAAACCGAGGACAAAGTTATCAATTTGCCCTGTTGTTGTAAATTGTTCTGCACAGGGTTCTAAATCGGCTTTGATGCCCCAAGCGCTTTGATAGCGATCTTCGGCATTCTTCGCCATCAGTTTCAGAATAATATCTGAAACTACCCTAGGGATAGCTGCATTCAACTCATGCGGTGGAACAGGTTGTTTGGCAATATGACAATGAACTAGCTCTAGAATGTCGGTGACGGAAAACGGCAGGTGCCCAGTCAGCAGTTCGTAGAACGTCACTCCCAGAGAGTAAAAGTCACTGCGGTAATCGAGCAAGCGGTTCATGCGTCCGGTTTGCTCTGGAGAGAGATAGGCAAGGGTGCCTTCTAGCCCATGCGGGCTTTTGAAGGCGGGATTAGTGCGGTTAAGCCGAGTGGCAATGCCAAAATCAATGATTTTAACCATGCCAGTAGCTGGATTGAAGACGATGTTTCCAGGGTTAATATCCTTATGAATGATACTAGCCGCATGGATTCTGCCTAGAACATCGGTGAGGTCGATCGCCAGCTTCAGAAAAGCAGATAAGGGCATGGGGCAAAACGTTTCTGGTTGTTGCTGCATCCATCGCTCCAGAGACTCGCCACCAAAATCTTCTAGGAGAATAATAAGCGTGCGCTGATAGTTTTCCTGGCTATATGCCTTGACCACTCCATCTAAATGGAGGGAGCGGGTAATTTCATATTCTTGTCTGTAGCGGGTCAACTCTTGAGGAGAGGGATAATCTTGCTTGAGCAGTTTGATGACGATTGCACAATTATCTTGCTCCCTAATGCCTCGATACACCAGAGATGTCGAACTCTCATAGATCTTGCTTTGGATAGCAATCCCATCTATGGCAATCATTGACCTTGCTCCCAGTAAGTGTTATGCCTTGCCTGATCATTAACCGTACTTAGGTCGATTGTAGTGAATATCTAGCATACGCTCCAGTCCACCTCATTAAGCTTCCGACTAGAAGGCGCTTTCAATGAATTGAAACCATTGCCTATAAAATTTTGTCAATTTTTATTCATGATCATGCCTCATTCTTCGACGTTCATTCGATCTAGATGCCCTATGCAGGCATCAATATTCGAGGTTTTGAAGGATTAACTACTGTTCGGCAAGCCATGTTTAAGGGATTAGGGGTACCGAGCACTTAAAAAGAAAGCGTGCTCGTCGCCGACGAATACGGGATCATCAGCCTTTAGCTGTACTTTAGTTTTACTTAAGTTTCCAACTTTAGTTGGAATTAGTCTTCTACTTCGAGATAGGCTAATCAATCAATCCTGCTGTAGCATCAAATGCCAACTCTGAGTAGACGACAAATCAGAGTTGATTGCTTATATTGAACTCATGCCAGGCACAGATAGGAATGGATGTTAGAGCATACGCTACCTATTTCTGTATACCAGCGACATTTTTTACATCATCGCTGAAAGATAAAGCAGTTAAAAATAACTGTATTGTCACAAGAGATTGAAGCGTGATTAATTGAACCAATAAAAATCAGTAAGAAAAACTGAGGTAAAACCAATGGCTCAGACTTTAGGTGCTCAACTTGTTCCTATTACCTCGATAAACGAATACCGTTGGCAGCAGCTTGATCAGCCAGAATCTCATTTCTCAGCTGCGAAACGTAACCGTAATCGAGGTGTATTTCTGTCTTACCGAGGGTGGAAAAAACTGAATCAAGCTGGAGTGTTACATAACGAATTTGGTGAGCGCTATACCTATGAACAATTGAGCGAACGATCGCATCTGAATGAGCGCACCGTCAGCCGATTGTTGAGCTGTGAGACCAAAGTTGATAAGAATACGCTCAAGACATTTTTTCGTACTTTCAATTTGTCATTAGAAGCAGGAGACTATATTACAGTCAAGCGTGATAGAACCGACGAGATAACACCAAATCTATCAGCTGGTGCCATTGCAACAATACCAAAAGCTCAGTTTGAGCAGATTGTTGAAGAATTGACCCAGTTGAAACAACGCATGAAAGAGTATGAGCATTTGTTCTATCAGTTAAGAATTAACGAAAACCATGCGGGGCAGCATTTAAGGGCATAAACTGCTCTATTCATCTCGGCAGTATTGCAACAACAAATCCAAATAGAACAGAGTGCATAAAAGGAGTACACAATGACTCAATACGATTATGTAGTGATTGGGGCTGGCTCAGCCGGATGTGTAGTGGTTAATCGGTTGACAGAAGATCGTGAAACCACTGTGTTATTGCTCGAAGCAGGTAATCCAGCCACGAAGCCTGAAATTCAAATGCCTGCAAGTTGGCCAAGCCTGCTCGGTTCAGAAGTAGATTGGGCTTATTTTACAGAACCAGAATCCTATCTTAATGGACGCAAAATCTTTCATCCTCGCGGGAAAGTGTTGGGTGGCACCAGTTCAATCAATGGTATGGTTTACATTCGTGGGAATCGCCACGACTTTGACTACTGGCAGTCACTTGGCAATCCAGGCTGGAGCTACGAAGATGTATTGCCCTACTTCAAAAAATCTGAAAACCAGCAGCACGGAGCCAATGAATTTCATGGAAGTGATGGACTCCTGAGCGTTACTGATCCGATCGCCCCTGCCGTTACTTCACAGCGATTTGTTGAAGTAGCAGAACAACTCGGCTATCATCACAATCCTGACTTCAATGGGAAACAGCAAGAAGGGGCAGGGCTGTATCAAGTCACCATCAAAGACGGAAAGCGTCATAGTGCCGCCGCCGCATTCCTAGTGCCGATTCTCGATCGTCCAAACTTAACGGTACAAACAAACGCACTGGTGACGCGACTCTTGTTTGAAGGAACATGCGCTGTTGGAGTTGAGTATCTCCACGAAGGAATGCGGCACCAAGTTTATATCAATCAGGAAGTGATTTTGTCAGCGGGTGCGTTTGATTCTCCGAAACTACTGATGCTCTCTGGAATTGGGAATGCAGCAGCGCTGCGATCGCTTAACATCCCCGTTGTGGTGGATTTGCCTGGTGTCGGAGAGAACCTTCAAGACCATCCTGCTGTTCTAGTGTCACACCGAGCCATCCAGGATATCTACCCTGCCCCAACCAGTAACATTGCAGAAGCTGGGCTATTTCTATCTGCTAAAGCGGAGGGGAATCAGGTGCCAGAGCTGCAGTTCTATTGTGGTCCAGTGTTCTGGATTCCATCTGGCTATCCGAGCGAAGAAGGTTCAGGGTTCGGCTGCATGGTTTCCTTGAATCAACCCCAGAGTCGCGGCAGTGTCACCCTGAGATCGACCAATCCCCAAGATCCGCCCTGTATTCGGATGAACTATCTCCAGCATGAGTCTGAGGTGCAAAAGTTGGTACAGGGCGTGAAAATCATCCGGGAATTGTTTAGCAGCGATCGCTTTGATGAGTTTCGGGGTGAAGAATTCGCTCCCGGAGCGGATGTGACTAGCGATGCAGCCTTGCAGGCTTACGTTCGGCAAGTGGCGGACACAGATTGGCATCCCGCTGGCACTTGCAAAATGGGCACGGACTCGCTGGCAGTTGTCGATCCTCAGCTACGGGTACGCGGCATCGAAAGATTGCGAGTGGTTGATGCCTCGATCATGCCAATGATTACCAATGGCAACCTGAATGCACCCACGATCATGATTGCTGAAAAGGCGACTGACTTGATTAAAGCAAGCCAAGTTCAGAGTGATGTGCAAGCAATGCTGCCCCATGCCGTATTTTAATGGCTTGGTCTTGAGAACCAGGTTATTACTCAATTCGTATTAATCTTCGTCGTGAACTTATTCAGATTAATGAGCATGACTAATCAAAAAACATCTCGTGTATGGCTAATTACGGGCAGCTCAACCGGCTTTGGTCGTGCTTTAGCTAAAGCGGCTCTGGCTCAAGGCGATCGCGTCATTGCAACAGCTCGTAAGGTCAGTCAAATCCAAGATTTGGAGCAGAAATATCCGCAAACCGCAAAAACAGTTCGCTTAGATGTCACTGATCAAGCAAGCATTCAAATGGCCGTGCAGAAAGGTTTAGAGGCGTTTGGCAGAATTGATGTCCTCGTAAACAATGCAGGTTATCCATTGCTAGGTGCGATCGAGGAAGTGAGCGACCAGCAAATCCGTGATCAGTTTGAAACCAACTTTTTTGGTCTGTTACATGTAACTCGCGCCGTTATTCCCATTCTCAAGCAACAAGGCACAGGTCATATTCTCAATCTCTCTTCATTGGGTGGACGTTTAACCGTGCCAGCAATGGGATTGTATCATGCCTCAAAATTTGCAGTAGAAGGGTTGTCAGAGTCTCTCGCCTACGAACTTAAACCCTTTGGGATCAAGGTGACGATCGTTGAGCCAGGTGGCTTTAATACGGACTTCGCAGACCGTTCTCTAGTTGAAGCTTATCGGCTGCCAGAATACAACTTCCTGCGAGAGCAAATGTTCCAGCATACATCAGAGTATGTTCGGGGTGATGCTGCCATCGGTGCCCAAGCAATGTTGAAAGTTGTGGAATTATCAGACCCGCCTCTTCACCTGGTGATCGGACCCGATGCGATGCCGACGCTAATTCAAAAACTGACATCAGATATTGAAGAGTACAAGCGCTTTGAGGATATCTGGCAAGCTTCCACAGCTAACGGGAATAAGGCAAAAGGCTTCCCTGACCTCAGCAAGCAAATTTAAGGTGAATGCACCAATAATTCAAGCCCATGATGTTGGGACCGCCACAACCTAGAGTAGAACGTTGTTGTTTAACTCAACAGCAACAGGTTGTACTCATTCATCTGTATACGCTGTCAAATTGTAACCATTACACACGATAAAAGACAATTGCTATGCCGACTCAAAACACAAGCAAACTTGCTAAAGCCGATGATAGCCAGCCCCTGCTGCATCAGAACGGACACGAGATTCAGCCGTATGGCAGTCTTGTTAATCTGCCGATCGCTCTCAGTTTAGATGCTCGTAGCGAAAGCTGTACTCTAGTTAATCAAATTTTGGCAGACACAATTATTCTCTATCACCTCTACAAAAAGCATCACTGGATGATGCGCGGATACACATTTTATCAACTGCATCTGTTGCTCGATAAACACGCTAGTGAGCAGATTGAACTGATTGATGCAATGGGAGAGCGAGTGCAAACATTGGGTGGTGTAGCGATCGTTGATCCGCGTCACGTGGCAGAAGTCACTAAAATTGAGCGTCCCCCCAATGGCGTTGAAGAAGTACCCGTGATGCTGTCACGGTTGCTGGAAGCCCATGAATTGATCATTGAAGAATTGAGAGAGGCGATCAACAAAACCGTAGCGAATCAAGATAGTGGTACTAATGATTTGCTAGTCAGCCAAGTGTTGCGAACAAATGAGCTACAGGCTTGGTTTCTATCAGAACATTTGGTGGATACACCATTGGTACGAAGCTAGACCTACTCATTACAGGCAGTATCAGAAGGTCTGAACCTCAAAATCTTGTTTTTGACTTAATCTTTCACTTATGCCACCTCGAAAATTGCAATCATTCCAAACTTCTGACACACTGCGAAAACTTCAACGATTAGTGCAACTGAGCAATACGCCTCTAGTACGGATTGCTGCTGCGGCTTTACTTCGTTATCAACTATGGATCATGGGAAGTTTGTTTGGAGCAACGCTGGTCTTCACCATTCTGAATCCTGCTCCCTGGCTAGCAATTAAGCGAGTAGCGGCGATCGAGTTCTTCTCTGCTGTTTCACAATCTCTGGCGGCATTATTGGGGGTTCTGATTATTTTTCTAACTGTAAGCAGTCAGCGGATTTCACAAAGGCGGTTGGATGACTATCGTGCCCTACAAACGCAAATTGAACAATTAATTCATCTGACCCAGACATTGCCTGACGAATTGGGCAGGTTTGGTGAAATGTTGGTGGAGGTAATTAGTTATCTAGTTCCGCTGAAATTGAAGAATTTTCCCATCGAGTTATTAATTGCCAATGATGAGCAAATTGTAATTTTGGAGAATCTATTAGCGAAGTTTGAACAGGAATGGGCTGAAAACCAGCAGCTTCCCTTAACTATCCGTCTGCATCTACAACAAATCCTCTTGGTTCTCAACAATATAGAGGAAATTCTTGAGGGATTTCAGATGCTCTACAACCGCATTTTGGAGATGGGAAGATTTATTTTGGCGATCGTTCGATTGTCCTTTCTCCTCGGCATTTCACTTCTATTTCTGTTGCTCTTTGGCATCATCGAATTACAAAACAGTTTTCCCGACCTCAGCCTACCAATCATTGTCACACTAGCGGTTTGGGTGTTAATTGCCCTACTTGAATTAGTGGATAATGCCTGGTTTGTCTATAGAAACTTCCACGGTCCCTGGGGTCGTTCAATTCACCACTGGTATCATCAATCACGTTCAAACTTGACAGGGTAAAGAAATTAAGACCAGAGTGTGTAATTCCTCCTGCTAGAATCGAGCGCCTCACTCGAATCATATTGCAACGGATTAGCATTCTGTTCCGAGCACAGTCAGGAGCTTGAACGCTGACAGGAGTCGCCACAATTCGTTTCTCTCGCTGCCAGCTCAAACGTGTATTTCTATACATCATCCGTAAGGAACTGCGAGTCATGTTAAAATCAGGAACTTTTGAATCAAATCAACAATTTATTAATGCTTGGAGTTACATTGCCAGCGCCTGCCCCAAAGGAGAAGTTTTAGAAGCAGATGAATTAGCTATCACATGGAGCGGCATAAACAGTGTCTTGCTTAATGCTATCTTTTTGACTAAACCCATCTACGATGAAGCTGAGTTAGAAGCAAAAATAAAAGTGGCTTGTGATTCTGCTAAAAAGCGCAATCAACCTTGGTGGATGATCGTAGCTGAAAACTGGATACCAGAGTCCCTTCGTCCTCAGATTGATCAAATATTTGCAAGGGCAGGGCTGGTTCCCTTACTCACGCTGACTGGAATGACAACTGAGCAGCTACTTCCAACAACACGCCAATCGAAACTGAACTGTGTTCCTGTGAATAACTTGGAGATGAGACGAGCGATCGCTGACATTAATGCAATGAGTAACAGTCAACCGCTTGCACCATTTCGTGAAGCTTTAGAACTTGATAGTTTTTGGCAGGAGACGGTATTCGGTACACTCGGTTATGTAGACAATCAACCCGTATCAGCAGCGATCTCGTTTCTGCTCAACGATGAATTTTATCTAGGATGGGTTGCAACGTTACCGGAGTATCGAGGTCTAGGTTATGCGGAAGCTGTTAGTCGGCACTCGCTAGAACAAGCAGCACAACGCTATGGCAAAAAACGGACGACTTTGCACGCAACTCCTGCTGGCTTTCCAGTGTATCAGAGGATGGGCTATCAACCCATTGCGGCTTTCAGGGCTTACACCGTTGCACAACAATATTGAAATTTAGGATGTTCGGTTATGGATACACGCAAACGGGGGTTAGCACTTCGGAAATGTAGGTCATGAGTATCCGACTGGAACCCGAACTGAAGGAGCGATTGCGGGGAATTTCCGGTGAACAGGGCTATCAAACCCTGATTTGAGAAGTCCTTTGGCAGTTTGTAGAGCAGCAGACGGTGTTGGACGAGGTGCGATTGTATTCATCTGAAGATAGGCGATCACCCCAAAGGGAGAACTGCGCCGCACCGCCCTTCTATTCTCCACTGTTGTTTATGTCAGATATTCGAGCGCCATTTAGGGAAATCTCACAACAAGAGGAACGATGTGCAATTACTAATCAATTAATTCAACCGCATCAAACAATGTTGTTAGGGCTAACAACAACGGGCAAAGTTATTCCCTTCAGTCAAAAAATAAGAAATGACTAATTCTACACTCGTCTCTCCAAATATTCATGAACTAATGGATGAAGAAAATTCCACTCATCTTCATGTACATGATCTTATAGGTTTCATCATCAACTGTGAGGGTTTCTTTAAGGGAGACAGTTGGTTCGCCCAATGAGTCGATGATAAATCCAGCGAGGATTGCTCAAGGTCCTGCACACATCACTCCTACAACTATTTAAGAGAGTGTGGTGAGGGATGCTCACCGAAAATTTCTTCCTAAAAAGGCGTAGCCCCTATTGTTTGTAAAAGGGGTCTAGCTGAAAAATGTTTTTCTAAACTATAGAGTATCAAACACCTAGAAGCCAGAGAGTAAGCTATGCATCCTCTCCTAAAGAGTATTCAGTCAAGAGATTTCTTTCAGAATACCCTTGAGGCTGATTGGGTTCCTTTTGGAAATAGCAGCAAGTATCTACGGAGCTTTCCAGCAATCCCTGCTCACCAGATAAATACTTCCGGTTCTCGGTCGCCATCTGCATTACATCCACTGAATTGGGTATTGTTTCAACAACCGCCAGTATCTTCCGATTAAGCAGTTCTACTCGCTCCCTGACATCTGCACTGTCAGCAAGGAATAAAGCCAGATTAGGATCAAATGGGCGTGAGCTTTCCATCCCTAACGACATCAACATGTAGGCGAACACAGAATCTCCTTCAATATCTTGCTTATTAGAAATTGTTAAGACCTCATTACACAGAATGGGGTAGGGTCTGTCGCAAGAAGGATTTATACCTATGAGCGTCGGATACATTCCTAAGGCTCAGAAAGGATTAATTGGGCGATCGCCCCCACTAGCCCATCTGGCTCCATTGACTCCAGCAGGACATGCTGTAATCCGTTCGTTAATGCTTCTTGAGGGTCAAGTTCGTTGGAATAGGTTGCCAGCGCCACAACTGGAATGGCTTCCCCAAATTCTTGAGACCATAAGCGAAGCTGTTGAGGTAGCTCGTAGTTGTTTTCTCGCAAAAGGGCGATCGCACCAATTAATAAGTCAGGTTGAGATCGGGCTAATTCCTCCAGAACGGCATGGATAGAAGCCGCAGGGACTACCACGGCTCCCGCATGTTCCAGTACTACCGCAATCAAGTCTCGTGTATCGTCTTTAGCCGCAGCCAGGAGAACTCGTTTCTTGTTTAAAACCCCTTCTGGTGACATTGGGGTGGAACAATTAGGCAAGGGTGCTGGATCTTCGGGTGGAATTGGCAAACGAAGGGTGAAGATAGCTCCCTTGCCTAACCCTTCACTTGCCGCCTCAATCGTGCCGCCATGTAATTCGACCAGATGACGGGATATGGCTAACCCTAACCCTAAACCGCCGAACGTTCGAGTCGTGGAGCCATCGGCTTGCCGAAAGTAATCAAACACATAGGGTAGAAAGCTGGCTTCAATGCCTTTACCCGTATCCACAACCTGGATTTGGGCACACTTACCCATCGATGTAAGAGACACATCCACTTGCCCACCATTAGGAGTGAACTTCACCGCATTCGAGAGCAGGTTCCAAACAATTTGCTGAAGCCGTTCCTGATTTCCCAGCACAGGTAGAACAGTGGGATCAAGGTGAGCTTCAATGGCGATCGCTTTTGCCTGGGCTGACAACTGCACACTGGCGATCGCCCCCTGAATAACTTCAACTAGATGGACTGGGCAGCAGTTCAGCGTCAGTTTTCCTTGCAAAATGCGTGAGACATCCAGCAAGTCTTCGACTAACTGGGCTTGTTGTTGAGCATTGCGCTCAATGGTGTCTAAAGCATGAGTGACCATTCCTGGTGCAAACTGCCGAGTTTTCAGTAGTTTAGTCCAGCCGAGAATTGGGTTAAGTGGAGTTCTGAGTTCGTGCGAAAGCACCATCAGGAATTCATCTTTGACCCGGTTGGCGGCTTCTGCCTCTGCACGGGCAGCCCGTTCAAGTTGGAGGAGGCGATCGCGTTCTTTCTCAACTTGCTTGCGATCGCTCAAATCCAACAAAAAGAAAACACCGTTTTCTGCCGTCTTGTGAAACGCGGCTGATCCGCAAAGCACAGACACCCGTGAGCCATCCTTACGAAGATATTCCTTCTCATAGGGAATACAAACTCCCGTCTGTCGAATCTGCTCCAAGGCTTGTTCATCGAGTTCGACATACTCTGATGGTGTTAGATCTCTCCAGCATGGTTTCTCAGCCAGAAACTCCTCTCGCGTGTAGCCGATCAGGTGCAGCAAGGCATCGTTGGCTTCAGTAATCTCTCCTGCAAGTGTCCAAAAGCCCATGCCAATCATGTTCGATTCCATCACCCGCCGAAAACGCCATTCACTTTCCCGCAACGATTGTTCGACTCGCTTAAACTCGGTGATATCAGAAGTAATGCCCAAAACCGATTCCACACCGCCACTGGTAGCAAACTCCGGTACTATCCGAGCCAAGTAGTAACGAGTGCCATCCGGGGCAGGAAAATCAAACTCGTAAGAACAGGGCTGCCCAGTTGCAAACACCCGTCGCAGCCGCTCTTGCCAATCTTTCCGCAGATGATCGGGAATATTTAAATCGTCGTGAGTTTTGCCGATAAAGGTTGCGGGGGATAACCTTGTTGCTTGAGTAATCGCTGCATTGACATAGACATGACGCAAATTGCGATCGAGCCTGGAAATAATATCGGGAGAATTTTCTGCCAGGGTTTTGAACCGTCGCTTGCGGATCGCTAATTCCTGCTCGTAGCGTTTCAGGTCATGAATATCAGTGCTGGTGCCTACCCATTTCACAATCTGACCGCGATCGTCTTTCACAGGTACGCAGCGACCCAGAAACCAGCGATAGCTGCCATCCGCCATGCGGTAACGAAACTCTGCTTCTCGCACCTCACCTTCCTGCATGGAGACTTCCTGCTTTGCCAGGAGTTTGGGTAAGTCATCCGGATGCACAAGATGTGCCCACCCGTCGCGATCCACCGCCTCCAACGTCATCCCCAAGGCTTGCTGCCATTGCCGATTTGCGTAATCCACCCTGCCCTGAGTGTCCTGTGTCCAGACGAGTTGGGGCATCGCTTCTGCCAGGGTGCGATAGAGCGTTTCGCTCGCTTGCAGAGCCGCTTCTGCCTGCTTTTGCTGAGTGATGTCGCGGGTTGTAATCGCGATGCCATCTCCCAGAGGCACAACTTGATGATGAAGCCAGGCTGCGGTGACTCCCGGCATGTTATGGCTGGGAAAATCTTCTATCAGGGAAATCCCCGTTTCTACGACTTGTTTGTACTTCTCAAAAAATCCCGTTGAACGGTTAACAGGCAGTAACTCACAAAGGTTTTGACCCAGGATGTCTGCTTTGGTCAACGAAACCAGTTTTGCGCCATGCTCGTTCAGGTCAACAAACTGGAAGTCAACAATCTCTCCAGCCTTATTCCGCACACTCTTGAGGATATAGATCGCATCAAAACTACTTTCGGCGGCTGTATGAAACCGTGCATCACTCTCGCGCAAAGCGGCTTCGGTTTGCTCCAAATCAAGCAGATGCCTGCGACTGCGACGATGAACAACCCGCAAGTCTGTCTCTAATAGACTGATGAGAAGCGTAACCAGGCTAAAGACAACCAGGGCAGCGATCGCAGCACCCGGAATCGGCAAAAATGCATGAACCGGAGACAGTAGAAAATACCGACTCGCCACCACGGAAAGAATGGTTGCAACAAACCCTGCTCCCCGTCCGCCATACCAGGTACTCACGGTAACCGCCAGCACAAACAGCAGCATCACCGAGGGAGCCAACAGGGATTTCAACAGCAGAGTCAGCAGCAACGCCAGGGCAACCGAACCAACAGCCACCCCATAGCGCAGCAGTCGGATTGGTCTAAACATGCGACTGTCGCCGAGTCCCCACACAGGGATAAACGCTCCCACTTTAGAGGGAGTCCGGAATTCACACACCTCTCTAAAGAGCGAATTTTCATGACTTCATTCATCAGAATCAGTGATTCGAGCCGTAGATGCTGTGCTACATCAGGCAAAGAGTGGAGAACGATCTTGACAGCCCCCACTCTGTTTGTAATTGCGTGCCGTTCACCAATGGAGAATAAGATTCCGAAGGTCTAAATTGACGTTTCATCTGTTGCAAGGTAGAAACAAAAGCGAACCAAAAGGATGAAGCATCAACGAAAGAAGTTCAGTAGCCTTGAACCTAATTCACGTTTAACGGTTCGTTCCATCACACACCACACCCATCCCAAGTTGTGCGCGTGTTGACTTGGGAGTTTTTTTAGAACTCAGACGGACTTGTTACCCGAAGAATAATCAAATACAGGCTCCAAGCTAAATTGCCCATCAACGCAAGGAGAAACAGTAATGATTCCACCTGCACTCACTCAGAAAAAGAAATGGATTCTTCTATCCGTTGTAATGCTCCCATTCGCCTTAATCGGCATTGGCGCTAAAGAGCAAATTGCACAGGCGGCACGACAGAACAACATAACTCATCAGTCCGATGCCCTGCCCAATGGTGTTTATCTATATGGCAATTCATCGCAGCCCAATCAATTGCTGCACAACTATGTCGTATTTGAGCAGCAGAATGGTCAGGTTGTCGGTGCATTCTACTCACCCCAGTCAGACTTCACCTGCTTCACCGGGGCTGTACAGGGAACACGGTTAGAGGTAGCCGCCATTGCTCCTGAACAACCGCCCTATGAAGTCAACGCACAACTCTCACAATTGAATGCCCTCCCTACAATTAGCGAGAACGACCAACGCATTCTCTCAACCTGCAAACAGACAATTATCTCATTGGCTCGTGGAAATTCCAGCGTTGATTAGCCTCCTGATACATTCGCGTGCTCTGCTCAGAAACCCATCATCTCAGCGGGCGAAGTCAGCGATATAGAATTTTACCGCTCACTAAAACAGGTCGAATCCAAAACACTATAAGAGGGAGCCACATGACGTAGCTCCCTCTTGTTATTCATATCCGCTTGTTATACTACTCCAGATTAACAGTCACAGTAATGCGTTCTGGACTACCAGAAGAAACAATTCCTGCTACAACATTGGTTAGAGAAATTGATGGCAACCACTTGCTAATCTGCCACAGGAAGTATAGCCAGCAGGAGAACGGCAAGAGATGATAGGGACTGTGAGGAGTATGAGATGCAGAGCCTCTGGAGTCGAAACACGGACAGACGCCCAGAGGCTTTTGCGTGAGGGGAAAATCTAAATCTTCAAGCCAAAGCTATCGCAGTAAGTCCCACCCATTTGAGGGCAAAACTCAAGGATGCTTCATATGGGCAACAAGCTGGTCGAGAGCTTTGCCCCAGCCATCATAGAAGCCCATATCTTCGTGCCTCTTGCAGTCCTCTTGATTTCCATGAATGACGATCGCCGTGTATTTCGTTCCCTGTCCGTGCGGTTCAAGCGCAATCACGGCTGTAAATGGGAAATCAACACTGGCTTTCTCAGATGATTGGATGATGGGGCGATATCCCGGTTGAAGGGCATTTGTCCAAACCAGCTTTTTGTTTGGGATAACCTCTAGATAACATCCGACGTTGGGAAACTCTTGTCCCTCCGGAGAACACATCACCGTGCGGAAAAGACCACCAGGGCGAAGATCAATTTCACAGTCGATCGTTGTCCAGGGTGCAGGCGTAAACCAGTGTTTCAGATGTTCTGGTGTTGTCCAGGCTGCCCAGACTAGTTCTGGTGAGACGTCAACGAACCGTTCAAACACCAGATCAAGTTGAGGATCAGGTTGATGAGTGTGTGGAGTCATTGGTTTTATCCTTCAGTTGGGTGAGGTAAGAATCTAATTGATTGAGGCGAGTTTCCCAAAGGTGGCGTTGTTCTACCATCCACTGTTCAGCGGCAATTAAAGCGTCTGGAGCGATTTGATAGGTGCGGATGCGACCTGTTTTGTGGGAATGAACCAATCCACACTCGCTTAAAACATTAAGGTGCTGAGTAAACGAAGGCAATGTCATATCGAATGGCTGGGCGAGTTCGCTCACGGCAGCAGGTCCAGTACTAAGCCGTTCGAGGACAGCACGCCTAGTTGGGTCTGCCAGGGCATAAAAAACGCGATCGAGTTGAATCAATTGGTTAGGCATATACCTAACTATAATGCTAATCGATACTTAGGTAAATACCTTTCTTTTGTTGGATAAGTGGGCGATCGCTTCTCCTGTTTTCTGGGGTGTGGGGAGGCGATCGCCTACACCGCCATTGCTACGACCCAGACACTTGCGATTCAGTGTGCATCAGCGCAGTGTCGCCTGACTGAGTACCTGTTTGATATTGAAGCCAAACTTGGGTGAACGGTTTTACTGATCCGAATGCCTACTTAATAATTCAAGATTAACGGAGGCAGCACTGTTCTGAAATTGGCATGAGTATGTTCGCAAAAATTAGTTTTTTTGTTGATATGCCTTTGGTGTAACCCCTGTCAACTTACGAAACTGATAGGTAAAATGACTCTGATTATGGAGAAATGCCGATCGAACGTTTAAAAAGGCTGGCAAAGTAAGAGGAATTAAAGTTTGTCACTCTGCTACGTCACATTCGCCGGAGGGTTGCATTTGATGCTCAATGACAAATCCCTCTGAGTAAAGGCTTTGGCTAAACATGACCCGTTCTGGGCGAGTTAGCTCCGATGAAGGGGAGGTTGGTTGGGGCGACATATCTTTGGTATCACTGGCAGATTGACCTAGAAGATCAAGGGATTTTGATAAATTTCAGAAGAATCTGACAGACAAACGTTTAGCAGCATATCGATATAGACACCTTTGGTTGAGTTTGCCAAAGGTGTTAGGCGATCGCAGGTAGCGTTATGCGAAAAAATGAGTTTATCAAGGGATTTTTGCTGCTGATTACACTCTTAAATTTGACCAGTTGCCAGTTCTCTAATCTTTCGCAGCGCAATAATCAACCATTAAAGGTTAATGCTGGGACATCAACTGAGGAAACAGAAGTATCTCTCAAATGGTTTACAGACTCGCCACTTAAGCCAACTGACACCGTTTCTGCTTTTGAGGCGAAGGCATTTGTACTCAATGTTTATCAAACGATCGACGATAACATCTTTGATCCTGCCTTTAAGCAAGCGGAGCGTAATCAACAACAGCAAGACCTCTTAGTTGCGATCGCCACCCAACCCAATTGGTCAAGGGCAGAATTGATTGAACGTATCAGTAATGAACTGAACAGACTTTCAGTATCTCATTTAAGAATTTTAGACCCGGTAGAAGGTGAAACATTATTTCGTATCTTTGAGCAAAAGCCATTACCAGATACCACCCCAACTCCAGCGGTGTCAGCCGAGATGAGGGGGAAGGTCGGAATTCTTCGAGTCAAAAGCTTCATTGTTCCTCTCATTACCAGAGCAGAACTTGATCGAGACAAGGCTCAACTGGCTGAAGCCCAAGTCATTCTGATTGATGTTCGCAGGAATGGGGGAGGTTCTGGATCAAGCGTCAGTTATTTGGTTGAGGATATCATTGGTCCTAACAAAGTTCTGTCAAGAGACAGAACTCGCGAGGGCTTACAGACGCGAGAACCCTATGTTTTTCGAGGGTATTTTGATGATGCTATCAACGCAGAAGGTAAGGCAGAAATTGAGCTTTCAGAAAACTATTCCTATATTGAGTGGCGGACATGGTTAGAAGCACAGGTCGATCTAAGACCTCACTTTGTTCTAGTGGATGACCAGTGTGGTTCAGCGTGCGATTTATTTGCAGCAGTAATCAAAGAATATGGCTCTGCCAAAATTTTGGGCGTGCGGACAATGGGTGCCCTCCTAGCAGGTGACGCATTCAGATTAGAATGGCAGGGCTTTGCTGTGATTGTCCCAACGGCTCAAGTTGTCTTGCCAAATGGTGACATGGTTGAGGGAATAGGCGTTCAACCGGATATTGAAATTCCTGAATGTGCAAATGGTGGGAACCAATGTTTGGAAAAAGCGATCGCAATTGCAGATGCAGCAACATGATAACTACTCTTCAACTGAGGAATAACTGAAGATGCGATCAAAACAAGTTCAATGGATCAAGATGGTATTTCTCGCTGTCACTACAACAATATTGCTTAACATCGCAAGCTGCACGGGTGATAGACTTATGCCTTCTCAATCATCAGATCCACCATTGCAATCTCCCAGTTCTCAAACAACAGAAGAAGACGTTTCATTAGACTGGTTTACCTCATCACCGCTAAGTGGTACGGATACCGTTTCTACGACAGAAGCCAAATTGTTTGTCAACGATGTTTACCAAAAATTGGATGCCCATATCTTCGACCCAACCTTCAAGCAGGAACTTCGCGAACAAAGCTTAAAGAAATTAATTGCTGAAGTTGATACAAAATCAAACTGGTCGAGAGCAGAGTTAACACAACTGACGAATCAATCTTTAGAGAAGCTTGGGATCTCTCATGTGAGAGTATTCGATCCGCTAGAAGGTGAACAACTTTATCGCTTATTTACTGAGGAATCTCCATCAACCCCTGAAACGGATATTGTTTCAGCACAGGTCAGCAATCAAGTTGGAATTTTGCGGGTCAGGAGTTTTGTTACGCCTCAAATTAGCAGACGTGCAGTTGAGCAAGCAAAAGCCGAACTTTCCCAAGCGAAAGCAATTCTCATCGATCTACGTGGAAATGGTGGTGGTGTGCAATCTGCCATCAGTTATTTGATTGAAGACATTATTGGCCCTGACCAAGTGTTCGCAGTCGAGAGGACGCGAGATGGAATTGGGATGCAGAAACCCTATATCTTTCGGGGATATTTTGATGACGATGTGAGAAACATTGGTCTTGCTGAGATCAAGCTGACTCAAGAGAAAAACTTTATTGAATATCGAACACGGTTTGAAGCCAAAACTGATCCAAGGCCCCACTTTGTGCTGGTTGACCAGCAGTGCGGATCTGCCTGTGAAGTATTTGCAGCAGCGGCACAAGATCATGGATCGGCTCAAATCCTGGGGGTTCGTACCAGTGGTTCAGTCTTAGGGGGCGGGGTGTTTACGCTGAGATGGCAAGGATTTATCATTCTGGCTCCGATCGCTCACACTGTCTCGCCTAAAGGCAATGCGATCGAAGGCATAGGGGTACAGCCAGATATTGAAATTGCTGCATGTCAAAATAGTAGCGATCGCTGTTTTGAAGAAGCACTGAAAATCGTTCGCGACCATCTATAAGTTTGAGGATCAGCTGAATGTTATGGCTCGTTACGCTCCTTGGGATATTGATAGCAATACTTGGGGTTGGAGCAATTTATCAAGCCCTTGCTACAAGTCGCGATCGCAAAAGGTTTCTGCTACCTGGGAAAGTCGTTCAAATCAATGATAGAAGTTGGCACTATCAAATAATGGGTGAAGGTCATCCAACTGTTATCGTAGAGAGTGGAGCCGGAGGGACTCATCTGGATTGGCAATTGGTGCAGCCTGAAGTTGCTAAATTTACAAGAATCTTGACGTACGATCGAGCAGGCTATGGTTGGAGTGATTCAAGCTTAGAACCACGCACGGCTGAGCAAGTCGTTGGTGAATTGCGGCAACTTTTGCGAGAAGTTGAACTTCAACCGCCTTACGTCTTAGTCGGAATGTCTTTAGGTGGTTTATCCACGCGCCTGTTTGCCTATCATTACCCAGAAGAAGTTGCTGGAATGGTTTTAGTGGATGTGGCTCACGAACGAATGTATGAAGATGCACCAGTGGAATGGGTTGAGTTAAACAAACGGCTTGAAGGACTGTTAATTCATATCGTGCCAATGATGGGGCGCATTGGTCTGCTTCGTTTACTCGTTACGTTTGATGCGTTGCCAATGGCGGCTGGGTTATTCCAAAAATTTCCACCCTCACTGCGATCGCTTGCAAAAGCCCTCTACTCTCAAACTCAGTTTGGAGAAACCTTTGCTCAAGAATCGGCTGCGGTATCAGTCAGCATGAACCAGATTGAACAGACTCGTCAAACAAAGTTGTTTCCTGACATTCCGCTCATTGTGTTGTCGGCTGGAAAGCCAGACTTCGACATCACTCAAGAGGTAGTTGAGAAACTGCAAGCATTACATGCAGACCTAGCCAAGAATTCCCTCCAAGGCGTTCACATTGTTGCTCATGAAAGCGGACATGCAATTCAACTTGATAAACCAGAAGTAGTCATTGACGCAATTCGTAAAGTTGTTGAAGAAGTGCGTTGTAATAGCACCACGTAACAACTTTGCTGAAGCGAACTAGACGAAGAGCCTGGTTTTGTTCCAGAAGCTACTAGTGGTACCTCAACAGGAACGTTATCCTGTCTGTGCAAAGCACAGTGAAGCCACGCTAGAATGAGCGAAACTGTTGTCCAATCCAACACTCTTTGGCTGAGCACATCGTTGACCCCGGTTTTGGGTGACTCATCTTGATGGAGAAATGACATGGAAAAGCCAGCAAAGAATACAATTTGTCTCTGGTATGATGGCACCGCCGAGGACGCAGCGCGGTTTTACGCCGAGACCTTTCCCGATTCGTCCGTCGATGCTGTGCATCACGCACCGGGAGACTTTCCATCGGGGAAGCAAGGGGACGTGTTGACCGTCGAATTTACCGTGATGGGAATTCCCTGCCTCGGACTCAACGGCGGACCTGTGTTCAAACACAACGAAGCGTTCTCGTTTCAGGTCGCCGCCGTTGACCAGGCTGAAACCGATCGCTACTGGAACGCGATCGTCGGCAACGGCGGACAGGAGAGTGCGTGCGGTTGGTGTAAGGACAAATGGGGAGTGTCCTGGCAGATTACGCCGATCGCCCTGACGAACGCGATCACCGATCCTGATCCTGCTGCTGCCAAGCGTGCGTTCGAGGCGATGATGCAGATGAAAAAGATCGATATTGCTGCGATCGAGGCAGCACAGCGCGGTTAAGCTTATGCCAGATCAACCTGCACCAGAAATCGAACTGCTACGCGCAGCATACGCAGCCTTCAACGCACGTGACATTGATGCCGCCCTCGCCCTCATGACTCCTGATGTGCATTGGCCGAGAGCATTCAAAGGCGGTTTTGTCCTTGGACCTGAAGCAGTCCGCGCTTACTGGACGGAGCAGTGGAGCGAGATCAATCCTCACGTTGAGCCGGTTGCCTTTCACGCAGAGGATTCTGGGCAGGTCTTGGTCGAGGTGCATCAGGTCGTGCGCGATCTTGCTGGAGCCGTGCTTGCCGATGAACACGTGGGTCATCGTTTCACGATTGAGAATGGCTTGATTCAAGCGATGGAAGTTTGTTCCCTTTCGTCGTCCGACCTCGATACCTAACCACGCGCTCCAGTAAACTGATGCTGGCGTTTAGCCCCTTGCTGCTTGTCGTTCCAATGGCAAGTTTGAAATTACCTCAGCCACGCGATCGCTTCAATTTCAGAGTTTGCCATGATTTTACTCTTTACAAGCCGATGAAGACACCCGAACAATGTCAGAGTATGGTGGACATTCGAGCCGAAATCGATCGGTTAGACCGTCAAGTTGTTGCGCTTCTGGGTCAGCGTTTCGCCTATGTCAAAGCTGCCTCTAAATTTAAGACGAGTGAAACGACCGTCAGAGCACCTGAACGCTTACAAGCGATGTTGCAGCAACGTCGGGTCTGGGCAGAAGAGGAAGGCTTAGATGCTGATGTGATCGAAAAAATGTATCAGGATTTAGTGAATCACTTCATTGACGAGGAAATGAAGCATTGGAAACAATCCGAAATGAAGTAGACGCACTACGTGATCGGGGCATCGGAGGGAAAAACTTGCATCAATCGACATATCCCAATCCCAGAAGTATAAACACAAATAAGTTTGTAGCTAACGAGATCGCACCAACGCCACAGCCCAGACAGAGAAATCTTTTAATCGATTGACGGGTGTATCGTCCAATCAAGATAGCAGCCACAATGGCTAGAACGATTGAAATGACCGTAGAAAGCCACATCAATGGATAGCCCTGCTGTACCCAAAGATTGTTTGATAAACCCAGGAAATGAAGGACATAGTTTGAATTCCACATCAAAGAAGACCAGCAAAGACTGAAGATTCCTGCACTACTGCCAATGCTGATCAGAATTCTAGTGAAGAGATTCAGGTTACGCCAGAGCAGAAGTGCAGTCGTAATCAGGGTGATAATACCAATGGCGATCGCTCCTGCATGTACCACCCACCTCCAGGTATCAGGAGTCAATCCATAGGATGTAATAACGTCATACGGCACTTGGACAAGGACTCCGCTCATTAACTGATACATGCCAAATCCGCAAGCAACACTGGCAAACCCTTCGCTCAAATGACCGGGATGGAGCAACGTGAAGAAAGCCGCACCAATGCCTGCCACTAACGCTAGTCCGCTACTGATCCACAGCAAGCGATCCCCCAATTGTGCAAGGGCAGTTCTGATCCAGTATTCCTGTTGAATCGTTTGCGTTTGTTGGGAATTCAAACCCAGATTTGTAATTTCATACATCTCCAACAACATCGGCGCGTAGGTTTGCCCGTTTTCCTGGCAACCAACCGATTGCCCATCGTATGAAACACGACAATTACTCAAGTCGTATTTATACGCTTGTCCTTTGGTCACATCAATTTCTAGCAAACGGTTTTGAAGTTCTGCCTGACACTGAAATTTCTGGACTGTTTCTGTACAGCTAAAAATTCGATTTGGCAGATGAATAACTGTGTTCTGTTCAGTTCGGATGGATATACCAGCAAAGGGTATATTCGATACGCTGGGAGCATTTTGCAGCAGTATCACCAGAAATGTGCCGACCAGCACGACCCATAGGCTAATTAAAAACCGCGAGAGAAATACGGCTGCTCGATGCATTGCTTCTGGCTCACTCGTTGATACGATTAATCGATAGTTTTTGCAACGTGGAAGTTCCAGCTATTGCTGTCATCACGGCTTGCTTCATAGAAAGTTCAAAGTTTCAGGATGCATGAGTGCAATCGCCATCACCATCTTCCAAATAGTGACGGATTGCCTGAATAAACTCGCGCAGCACAGACGGTGGGTTATGAGCGCGCCACACCGCAAGCGTCTCAATCTCAAATGTAGGCTGTATATCCTTGTAGACCACCCCAACTCGCTGTAGATTTTGCATTGAGGATGGCATCACGCCTCCCGCCCAAACTGAGTGATTAGCTCATGCTATGCGTGATTGGCAAACAGTGGAAGTTGCATCAACAGAATAGTTGCAGGAACATCACCCGCTGGATAAAAACCAAGATCCACAAACCCCCAACGACGATAGAAGGCGATAGCACGATCATTTCCTTTCAAGACGCGCAACCAGCAAGTCTTAAATCCATTATTTATGGCAAAATCTAGTACGGTCTGCATGAGCTTTGCTCCGATGCCTTGACCAATCCATGTCGAATCTATATACAAGCGCACTAGCTCAATCGGATGCTTACCTGTGATTACGTCTGGCGCTAAGCTTGGCTGAAGCTTGGTATAGCCGCAAACCTGATGATTTACAGTTGCCAGGAAGTATACGACCTCTGGATTTGCGAGATCAGCCTTGATCCACTCTATGTTAAATACCTCTGAGGTGTAGCGATCGATCTCTTCGCGAGAGAAGGCAGCGCTATAAGTTTGCCGAATCGTTCGCGCACCCAATTCTGCTAAGATGCTTGCGTCAGCTTGTGTTGCTCGACGTATCCTAGTCAATACCTTGCTAGTTGCCATAAGCTGTTTCTCCTAATTACGTAAAGGTAAACAATATGCTTTTAATGTTCACAGTTCATTGTGCTTGGAGTGAGCTATGAAAGAGTTGCAATCTTCTCATTTTGCTTATCCAACATTGACTTAACGTTTTGAAGTTGGATCGTAAGGAACGACTTTTTCCTGTTCATATCAGCATGCACGGGCGACAGGAGGCACGGCTGTCTGTCAGATATCCCCAAAGACATAGCACAGCATCAGGAAAGTTATGACCGACTGGGCACTGATCGACAGCGTGCGCGGCCAGTTGTAGCGAATCAATTCGGCGATCGTGGCATCGTTCTTACCGTCCTTCTCTAATCGGTCATGGCGCGGTATTTCTAACATCACCGTTACCAGCAAGCCAACGATTCCAGCGGCAATGTTCAAAATGTTCATCCATAAAGGAACGGTCGGTCCATAGAGAGCCAGCGCAAACGGCAGCAGAAAACTGGCAAAGCCCGGAATGATCACAGGCAGCGGAATACGCCGGGAATAGAAGCGATGATAGTGAACGTAGTCTACCGCCCCGACTTTGGCAAAGAGCGGGTAGATGACGATTTGAACCAGCCAAATTTGACCGAGCACCCAGAAGATGAGTGCAGCCCAGAAAATAAGGAAAAGCTGAGGGAATTCCATTGAAAGACCTGGATAAAAACTTTGATATGGAGGTTGGGTGCGCGTCGTCACACGGGTCGAGCACGGGCAAGATAGTGAGCACCATCACTCTTGATTAGGTCGCAATGCCAGCCATTTTGTCTGGCGATCTGCTCTAGGGTTTCATAGTCAACCTGAAGCACTGTAAACGGGGCACCGCTCTGACCTTTGTACTCAAAACGGAGATCGAGTTCGCCGAAGTAGCGTCCGGCTTCTGTCTTACGGGCAAGATCAGCAAGGCGGGACTCGTCGGCACCGATACGCAGATCAAATGAGTCCGCGATGAGCTGAACATCCGGTGCCAGGAGTTGACGCATCCGATCCAGAAATCTCGGCAGGTCGGCGAGCCGCCCGACTTTGTCCAAACCGTTGCAGAGGCAGGCGATCGTGTCGAAAGGTCCGCGATCGAATTCGTAGAGATTAGCCACCTCCGCATTACGAACGCCGCGTTTCCGCATGATGGTGACACATTCAGGTGAAACGTCGATGGCGGTGACTTCAATTCCTCGGCGCTGCAACTCAAGCGAATGCAGACCTGCACCTGCACCCACATCGAGCACACGTCCGCGACAAAGGTCAAGTGCGAGTGTTTCCAGCGGATCGATCTCTTCCCGCAACCAGAAAGAAGCTGGCACATCGTCGCGGGCGCCGTCCTGATAGCAGATCAGGGTCGCTGAAGTGTCGCCGCGAAAGCAATCCATCAAAGCTGCCCCGTGGGGATTGTAAGCGTCCTTCATACGTCACCTCGCGCCAGTGCAGCCGCCTGTTCTAAGTTGATGCCCTTAACCAGAGGGTCTGCATGTCGATGAGCCAGCCGCCATTCTGCCCCTTCTCGGCAATAGACCAGAGTGACTCGCAATGGCCATTCCTGGGCAGGTAGCCCGCCCACCTCAACGTTCTGGTATTCGATGATCACGAGAACAACCATGTCAGCCGAAGCATAGGATTGAACCACTTCTTGTCTGAAAACACCATTTTTGAAGAACCGTCCCATTGCCTCCATCCGTTCGGGTGTGTACTCCGAACCGTGCGACGGTGTGCCACCGAACGGTGACATCAACGTAAAGTCGTCAGTGTAAGTAATTAAGGTTTGGTAAGTGTCGATATCTCCGCGCATCAACGCGGCGTTTGAATCAGCGGAGCGCTGGATCAGCTCTGCAACAACCGATTCGTGACTAGAGTTCAAAACAGCATCAGCCTGTGATGTGGGCATTTGAGTATTTCTATCGAAGGTACATATGTGCAAAGCAGCGTGATGTTGCTTCATCTGATCCGAAAGTAACACCGCTGAGCTGCTGAATCCAGTGATATAATTTCAGCAATATGCTGAATGAAATTGATGTCTCTCAGGCTGACCTCAATCTGCTCGTTCTGTTCGATGTTGTAATGGCAGAGCGCAACGTTGGTCGCGCGGCAGATCGGTTGCATCTGTCGCCATCGGCAGTGAGCCACGGTTTGGGGCGTCTGCGTCGGTTGTTCAACGATCCGCTATTCCTCAAAACGCCAAAAGGGGTCGTTCCAACGGCACGCGCGACGGAGCTAGCCGCCCCCATCGCCGACATTCTGGCGCGGGTGAAGAGCGTCATGTCGCTCACTGAACCATTCGATCCAGCCACATCCTCGCGCCGCTTTATGATCGGAGCGCCCGATGGCGTTTCAGCCGTGTTTCTGACGCCACTTCTGACTGAACTCAACAAAGCCGCACCTGGAATCGATCTGAGTATCCGCCAATTACTTCCAAAAGCAGGAGAATCCTCACTCGATCGCGCCTGGCGGGAAGCGTTCGCCGACCTTGATGCTCACGCGATGGACATTGCCATTCTGCCAATAGACGACATCCCCGCAAGGTTCCTTTCAAAAACCCTTTATGAGGAAGAATTTGTAATCGCAGCGCGAGTCGGACATCCATTCGCAGATGATCCGACGCTCGATCGTTATTGCGAGATGCTGCATCTCGTAGTTTCGCTAACAGGCGATGCTTTTGGCTTCGTCGATCTCATTCTTGCGGAGGCAGGACGCAGCCGACGAATTGCACTGACGGTCCCAAACTTCATGTTTGCCCTCGCCATTCTTGCCGAAACCGATTTGATTTCAGCACTGCCAAAGCGTTTCGTCGCGATGCATGCACAGCGCTTTGGGGTTGTAGGTATGGAGGCACCGCTTTCTTTAGGGCGTTTCCGGCTCAACGCTGTTGCACCACAGGTCGCAATGATGGATTTGGGTCTGGCGTGGCTCTTTAACCTGCTTGAAAGCGTAGGGCAAGCTTCAATAATAAACAGTAAGAGGTTGTCCACTGGAAGAAGCTAGGACATCTGTTGCAGCCTGTAGCCACCAGCGAATTGCCACGATCTTTACTATGTACATTGAATAACTGTCTTGAGCGACTACAGTCGATCGCCGAGAGCACAAGTGGAATGATTTACTGTACCGCTCGCAAGAGCGGTACAGGATATGAAACACAATTTTCAGTTCAATTTGACCACTATATTGAATCGGTTCGTGCATCGATTCAACAGCCGATGTGTGTTGGATTTGGCATTCAATCTCAAGCAGTCGTTGCTCAGCTAAAAGGGCAAGTTGATATAGCCATTGTCGGTACCCAAGCTGTGAAATTGTACGTTGAGCAAGGAGCAGCGGCATTAGAAGTGTTTATGCGGAATCTACGAACTGGTTAGGATTTCTACATATCCTTCCGCTCCATGCACGCGAATTCGCTGACCATCTTTGATCCGTTGGGTCGCATGATCTACTCCGACCACGGCTGGTAAGCCATATTCGCGGGCGATCACGGCTCCATGCGTCATCAGTCCACCCACTTCGGTGACTAAACCTTTGATGGATACAAACAAGGGTGTCCAGCTAGGGTCAGTAAAGGTGGTGACTAAGATATCGCCATCTTCCAGATCAGCCTCTTCCATGTTGAGAATGACCCGTGCGCGTCCTTCCACCACTCCAGCGGAAACAGGTAGACCGACGATCGCATTGGCTGGCAAATTCTCTCGTTTGTATTTACCCATGATGATTTCACCGTCAGAGGTGATCACCCGTGGGGGAGTAAGTTTTTCATAGTGTTTGTACTCGTCTTTGCGTTTGTTGATAATCGAGTAATCCACTTGATGGATGCGTACAACGTCGTGAAGTTCTTCAAATGTGAGATAGTAGGCATCTTCTTGTTCCTGAATCACACCCGCCTGTACAAGTTGTTCGGCTTCTTTCAGTAATGCCTGCTTATAAACAAAGTAGCGACTTACGATGCCGTATTTGGGATATTCACGATAGCCGATGAAATTCCGGAGCAGGCAGATCATTCGTTTGGTTTCATTGACCTTTTGTTCGCCATCCGGTAATTGCTGCAATCGCTCTAATAGTTCTTGTTCT
>DATNPS010000467.1:0-10128 GCA_036703095.1 Crinalium sp.
GATGTGTCGATGGCGCGTCTCTACATGAAAAATAATGGTGGTGTGATACGAGTTGGATTGCGGGGTGATCACATTTCGATCGCTCCTAATGCTTTCAATGCCGTCCTTTGGGCGGTGGTAATTCCCGTTACACCCGTGATATTGGTGTCTGTATAGGGCTTGTCCGGAATCAGCGTTTGGAGGCATTCACCTGTTTCTGAATGCCACAGTTTAACCATTCCGCCTTGACTGCCCGTTGCGATCGCCTTCTCTTGCTGAGCAGTTGAAAACGCGATCGCTGACCGCCAGGGCGTATTCAGAACCGCCAGAACCTTGGTACAGGTGCCCGTTTTAACATTCCAGAGGCGAATGGTTTGGTCGAGGCTGCTGCTGGCTAACACTGCACCATCCGCTCGAAACGCCACTGACCAGACGTTATTGCTGTGTCCCTCCAGGACTTTGAGGCATTTTCCGTTCTTAACAGACCATAGCCGCACCGTTTCGTCGTTGCTGGCACTACTGAGCGTTTGTCCATCCGGACTGAACGCGATCGCCTGCACTCGACTGGTGTGTTTGTCTAGAATCTTGAGGCAGGTTCCCGTCTTCATCGACCACAGGCGAACGGTTTGATCTTCGCTACTGCTGGCGATCGTATCCCCGTCGGAGCTGATGGCGATCGCCCAGACCCAGCCCGTATGTCCTTTCAAGGTTTGGAGGCATTCGCCAGTCTTGACCGACCAGATGCGAATTGTGCGATCGTCCCCCCCACTGATCAGCGTTTCTCCATCGGGGCTAAACGCGACCGATTGCACCCAGTTTGAGTGTCCCCGCAAGGTTTTCAAACATGTGCCAGACATCACATCCCAGAGTTTCACCGTCTGGTCGGCACTGCTGCTGGCCAGCACATGACCTGTCGGTTGAAATGCCACCGATGTCACCCAGCCTGTGTGGCCCACTAACGTTCGCAAACAGGTTCCAGTCTCAATATCCCACAGTCTTACGGTGTGATCTGTACTGGCACTCGCTAACGTCTGCCCCTCGGACTCAAAGGCCACTGAAAATACAGAATTCGTGTAGCCTTTCAACGTTTTGACACAGCGACCCGTCTGCAAATTCCAGAATCGCACCGTTTGATCCGCGCTGCTGCTGGCGATCGCCTGACCATCGGCACTGACGCTGATTGAAAAAATGGAATTGGTGTGCCCCCGTAACAGGCTCACACAGCGCTGCTCTGCCAGATCCCAAATCCGCACCGTTTGGTCATCGCTGCCGCTAATCACGTGGCGATCGTCAGGGCTAAATTTGACGGAACGAACGCGATCGCTATGCTCATCCAGCACCATCACGCAATGCCCCGTCGCCGTATCCCAGACGCGAATCGTGCGATCGGCGCTACCGCTCGCCAGCCGTGTTCCATCCGCGTTAAAGGCGACCGACCAAACGTGATCGGTATGCCCCTGCAACGCATACAAACACGGCCCCTGCTGCATATCCCACAGCCGAACGGTGCCGTCGTCACTGCTGCTGGCTAACTGCTGACCGTGAAAGGTAACCGCCAGAATGCGGCCTGTATGCCCCGATAGCATCGTGTGGCACTGTCCAGTGCTCACATCCCAGAGTCGAACGGTCGGTTCATCCCCTCCGCTCGCCAGAGTTTGACCATCCGCACTAAACGCCACCGACCAGATCGAACTCGTGTGCCCCTGCAAGACCCGCAAACAGTCTCCGGTACTCACATCCCACAGGCGAATCGTCTTGTCACTGCTGCAACTGGCAAGCCGCTGACCATCTGCACTAAACGCTACCGACCACACCCAGCCCGCATGACCTTCAAAATTTAACAATGGCGTTCCGGTGGCGACATCCCACAGCCGCAACCCTCCTTCTGCATCTCCAGTAGCCAGATGCACACCATTCGGACTAAAGGCCATGCCAAATACAATTCCCAACGTCTCTGCAAACACCGATTGGCTTAGATCAGAGTGAGAGAAATCAATATGGCGCAGTTGCGTGTGAGGCAAATATGCCTGCCAGATTGTGAGATGAGAGAAGTCGTAGTTCTCCAAACTGGACTTCTGTTGACACCAGAGATTGAGCAGATTTCCACCTGCATAGCCGACCTCCAGCGACGGTTTTCCTTGCAATTGAGCAAGACAGCGAGTGAATAATGTGGCGATCGCTTCTTCTCCCAGTCCATTCATCTGCAACTCGTTCAGAATGGGATGCAAAATCAGTCGAATTTGAGTGTCGCGAATGTAATCTTGAGCGTGAGCTTTGAGCAAGGCGTGTGTTTTGCACAACAGTCGGGGTTGTGCACTGGCGGAAAGCAAATCCGTCTGAAGTTCGCGACAAACCTGCTTAACCAGGCGATCGGTCACGTATTCCATGACGACAGGCTGGAGTGAGAACCGAGCCGCATATTTTTCGACCAGCGTTCGCTGTTCCAAAGACTCCAGCGCTTCGATGAGGTGCTGGGGGGCTATGGCTGGAACAATATCGGCACGCAGATCCGAAAATGTTGCTGGTTCACGGTAAATCGCCAGCCAGTACATCACCGTTTTCTCAACGTTCGACAGCCGTTCAACCTGTTGCTCAATCAGATTACGAATGCTGCCAAACACAAATGCATCTTGCTGCAAAAAAGCAGAAATATCGCCATCAAACAAATTTTGAATCGTAGTTGCAATGATTTTTAGCGCCAGTGGATTGCCGGAATAGCTGGATACAAGTGCATTCCATTCATCTTGAGAGGCTTGAAATGATCCCTTTAACTCAAACAGTTTTTGACCGTCCGACCGATCCAAACCGCTCAAGGGTAGCGATCGCACGGGCAACGTTGCCCCTTCTAGCAAACTCACTTCATGCGGTTTTTCTCGACTGGTCAGTATCAGACAGCTTTGATGAATCGTTTCTCCAATCTGCCTGAAGAATTGTCCGTAACTTTCATAGCCTTCACGATAGCGGCGAGTAGGGGCTGCCGTCTGATCCGATAAAATCGTTTCAACATTGTCGAGAATCAACAAACAGCGATGCGATCGCAGATAATGCAGCAGTTGTGATAATTTTCCACCGCTCAGGGTATCCGTGCTGTCCGCCATTTGCTGATGAGAAAAGACATGAAGCATATCCGTTAACAGATCGGGCAGGGGTGGGGCATTGTGGAGCGATCGCCAGATAATCCACTCAAACTGATCCTGAAGCGATCGGGCCAGCTTGACCGAGAGTGAGGTTTTGCCCATGCCGCCCATGCCGAGCAGGGCAATCAGCCGACAGCGATCGCCCATTAGCCAGTGTTCCAACTGCGCTAACTCCGCTTGACGCCCATAAAACAAGCTAACGTCGATCGCTTCTCCCCAATCGTGACGCGACGTAGTGCTTGCTTCAGATGACAACGCTTCCGCGATGATGGCCTCTGACGCTACGCCAACCTGATTTTTTCCAACGGGAGGTGGAACAGGTTGCTCAGAGCCAGCATTAAATCGGCGCTCAATCGCCGCTCGAAAATTTGTTTTGTTAACTTTTTCACCCAACACTTCCGAGAGTAATTTCCAGAGCTTTGGGCCAACGTCATGCTTGAGATACGTAGGCGAGTACCCATAAGTATCAGCAATCTTGTCATAGCTTTGCCGCTGCCACGACCACGACTCGCGCAGCATCGCCTGCTGCAAGTCACTTAAATGCACCCCCGCTTTTGCAGACACTAATGTGTCGGTAAAGGCGATCGCTTTTTCAATATCCATTTCCATAGGGCATAGTCTTAAGAGGCTGGCGTAATAGGGGACAATCCAACGTGAACATTGAGAATTGCTGTGCATCCTGCATCATAATTGAGACTACGATGATAAGTAACTCCGTTCCTTAGGGAATGGTTGAAACGTAGCAAATAGTTTCTGTAGGGATGCAGCATAAGAATAAGGTTTAGATAAGGTTGTATGCCGCTGCTGATAGTCAAAGCCTGGAATGGGTTGGTCAATCTGCTCTTAAAGCGAATTGTGCTCGTGTTAACGCTCATGCTTTGTGTTGCAGGAGGGATTGCGCTGTCTAACATGTCCCAGCTTTCAACCAGCCTGATTCAAGCCCAAGCGATTCAAGACCTGACGTTACATGCACAGACCTTGACTCAAGCGATCAACCTGTATAGTGATGCAGCGGTCGATCGCGCTAAAACCGTTAACGGTGTCATCGTAACCCACGACTATCTGACTCATACGGGCGGGATTCCGCTGCCATCTACCTTTGCGATCGAGCTAGGAGAGCGCATCAGCGAACAAGACGAAGAAATGGCGGCTCGACTGTATAGCGACTATCCCTTTCCCTGGCGCAAAGCAAAAGGAGGCCCTAAAGATGCCTTTGAGCGAGATGCGATCGCCTATCTCAGGCAAAATCCGCAAAAGCCATTCATTCGCTTTGAGCAGGCAAACGGTCATACCATCGTGCGCTATGCCGAAGCCAGTTTGATGAAGCCAACGTGTGTAGCCTGCCATAATCGGGATGAGGATAGTCCCAAACGCGACTGGGAAGTCGGAGATGTCGGAGGCGTGTGGGAGATTAGCGAATCGCTGGATGATTTTGTTAAAAAAGTCAACCATAACCTCAGAGGCACCTTATTCATGTTGGGTGGCATGTCGGTTTTGGGTCTGTCCGGCGTCACGCTGGTGATTGGTAAACTGCGTCGAACAGCCAAAGAATTGGAAGGACGCGTGACAGAACGAACCGCTGATTTAGTGCAGGCCAATCTGGATTTAGAGAAACGGAACCAGTTGATTCGCCAGGTGTTTGGCCGCTACTTAAGCGACAGTGTGGTCAACAACTTGCTGGATAGCCCTGAAGGACTGAAACTAGGAGGCGATCGCCGCCGTGTCACCATCCTCACTTCCGATCTGCGCGGCTTTACCAGTCTATCGGAACGGTTGCAGCCCGAAGAGGTGATTGCCATCCTCAATCTCTACCTGGAACACATGGCCGATGTGATCAACCAGTATCAGGGCACGATTGATGAATTTATGGGAGACGGCATCTTAGTTTTATTTGGTGCCCCAATGGCCCGCCCTGACGATGCCATGCGAGCGGTGGCCTGTGCCTGTGCCATGCAGCTGGCGATGGGTGCGGTGAACGAGCGCATGAACGCGATGGGCTTGCCGCGACTGGAAATGGGAATCGGCATCAATACAGGAGAGGTGGTCGTCGGTAATATCGGTTCTGAAAAGCGCACCAAGTACGGCATTGTAGGGAACCAGGTGAATCTCACCTACCGCATCGAGTCATATACCAAAGGCGGCCAAATTCTGATTTCAGAACAAACCCTGAAAGAGACGCGGCCAAACGTCAAAATCACCGACAAAATGCAGGTTCAGCCGAAAGGCATCAAACAGCCCATCACGCTCTATGACGTGTATGGCATTGGTGGCCGTTACAACATGTATTTGCCCAGAGACGAAGAACGTTTCGTAGCGCTACCGGAGGCGATCGCCCTCCAGTACACCATCTTGGACGGAAAGCACATTAACACAATGACGTTTAAAGGACAGTTAGTGCAGCTTTCGATGAAAGGTGCAGAAATCTGTTCGGAAAGCGCCAACGCCGCCAGCTTGCCACCTGCAACTGCCAACATTAAGTTGAATTTGTTAGTGCCGGAGAATGCGATCGCTCCTGATCCAAACTCGCCTGATTCAGACCCGATTACGGATGCAATCTATGCCAAAGTTCTAAACAAACGGGCTGACCAGGGCCACTTTTATATCCACTTTACGGCTGTGCCTCCAGAAATTCAGATTTGGTTAGAAGCACTCTATCAGGCGATCGCAAACGATGAGATACCGATGGGTTGACGTGTTTTTGGGGAAGTGGTGCTAAGCACCACTTCCCCAAAAACACGTCAAATAGGAATCCTATAGCGAGTAGCTACACCAAAGACGGAACTGATCCTACAGATGAACTGTTAGCCACATCATGAGCATGTTTGCCAATGTAAATGCCCATCGCCTGTGCGGCATCTACCAATTGGCTATTGGGATCAACCGCGATCGGGCTGAGTTTTAATACCTGCTCTAGGGGAACGGCGATCGCCCCTCCACCCTGCCACGCCACCATTTGATGGGTTTGCCCTTGCGCGACCAGATCAACCGCCGTTTTACCAAACACCGTTGCTGCCAGTCGATCCAACGCAGAGGGAATGCCACCCCGCTGGATATGGCCTAACACCGAGACTCGAATATCTAATGGAATCGTACTTTGAGCGGCAATTTGATTAGCAATGTACTGACCCATTCCGCACGACACAGTCCCGTTTGGGGCACCAATGCCGCTGCACAAATCATCATCAAGCGTATGAATGCCTTCTGCCACAATTACGATCGCAAACCGTCGCCCCCAGCGATCGCGCAGCTCATCTAAATGACTGCAAATATCGTGAATGGAATAAGGCACTTCCGGAATGAGGATCACATCTGCCCCACCCGCAATGCCCGAATGCAGGGCGAGATGGCCGACTTTGCGCCCCATCACTTCAACCACCATGACGCGATCGTGGCTGGCTGCCGTAAAGGTCAGGCGGTTGATCGCGTCTGTAATTGTATTCACCGCCGTATCAAACCCAATCACCCGCTCTGTGCAGGCGACATCGTTGTCAATCGTTTTGGGAATCCCAATAAACTGCCAGTTGCCACGATGGGCAAGCTGAGACAAAATCGCCAGACTGCCATCGCCCCCAATCCCAATCAAAGCATCTAGCTCTAAGGCCGCATAGCTAGCCAAAATTTCATCGGCATGAGCCAGGGTATCTCCTTTGTTGATGCTTCCCAGAATCGTGCCGCCCATACTGAGCAATGGATCAATCCCTCGCAAATCTAAACCGTGCCGACTGAGAGAAATCGCTTTGCGCTCCAATAATCCCTGCGTGGCGTAGGGGATGCCCACAACCTCCCAATCGTAGGTCAGCGTGGCGTGATTAATCACCGCTCGAATGACAACATTAAGCCCAGGGCAATCTCCACCGCTCGTAAGAATACCGATCCGTTTGCGTGTACCCATACGGCAATTCACCTCAACTCATGCTGTCTTACAACGTAGGCCAAGAATCTGAGGAACTTGTGAGGCGCAATGATCCTCAATGGCTGCAAGTTTTTACTATAAACCGTGAATTCACCCAAAGGGTAAAACTAGAAATAAAACTGTAACGAATTTTACCAAAATAAGATTTTCCATAATAAAATTAGGTAGTCTGTTTTTAAGACAGTAGATAACTTGTTATAGCGATCTCACCTGAATTTGGAACGGGATGCAGGGGTGAAACCCTTGGGTAACACAGCCTTCACGCCCCTCTATACACCATTTAATTGTGAACGCTATAGATGTCCTTAAAATCCCCAAGGGTGTGTGATGGGCTTCCCTGAAGATGCGTCACACATCCTTAGGGGTTTTGTAATTCACTGTATTCGCCTACTGATTGACCTATCTACTGAGGCGATCGCTTCACACCTATTAAGTTTGGGGAAATTTGTATGGTTTCATTGCCCTTACCGTCGTTAGAAGCCCCTTCACCCGCCCATATCTGTCCGTTGGATCAAACCTGTAGCTATTTAGAAGCCGCTGCCAAAGAGCTAAGACTTGACCAGGGAGCATTGGCAATTCTCAGCAACCCTCGTAAAGTCGTCACTGTTTCGATTCCCATTAAGCTGGATAACGGTGAAGTAGAAGTTCTGGCCGGACATCGGGTTCAACACTGTGATGTTTTAGGTCCATATAAGGGGGGAACTCGATTCCACCCGGCTGTCACCTTACGCGAGGTTTCAGCTCTAGCCATGCTGATGACCTGGAAATGCGCACTGATGGGTATTCCTTACGGTGGTGCCAAAGGCGGAATTGCGCTCGATCCCAATCGCTACAGTGTTGGTGAGCTAGAGCGAATTACTCGCCGCTATACCAGCGAACTGATTAAAGATATTGGCCCGTCCGTAGACATTCCTGCTCCTGACGTAGGCACCTCTGCACGAGAAATGGCCTGGATGATGGATACCTACTCCATGAATGTCGGTCATGCTGTGCCGGGAGTAGTAACAGGCAAACCAATTTCAATTGGCGGTTCGTTGGGACGCGAAATGGCAACCGGGCGAGGCGTTATGATCGCGGTGCGGGAAGCGCTGGCGTTAAGAGGACAAACCATTGCCGGATCGCGCATCGCCATTCAGGGATTTGGGAACGTGGGTGGTGCAGCCGCTCTGTTACTTTACGAAGCTGGAGCGACAATTCTGGCTGTGTCCAGAGGCAGTGGTGGAATTTATAGCGAAACAGGGCTTGATATTCCAGCTCTCAAGGCATATGTCGCTCGCAACAACAAGAACCTGGTGGGATTCCCCGGCTCTATGTCCATCACCAATGAGGAACTGTTAACGCTTCCCTGCGATGTCCTGATTCCCGCCGCGTTAGAAAATCAGATTACTGAAGATAACGTGAGTCAAGTACAGGCTAAAATCATTGCAGAAGCGGCAAACGGCCCTATTTCATTAGCAGCCGATCGCGCTCTAGAGGAACGCGGCGTCTTAGTGCTTCCCGACATTCTGGCCAACGCTGGAGGAGTGGTCGTCAGCTACCTGGAATGGGTACAGGGTTTGTCATATCTGTTCTGGGATGAAGAACGGGTAAATCGAGAAATGGAAGGCTTAATTGTGCAAGCATTCCGCCATGTGGTGCAAGAGTCTGAAAAACGGCAAGTTCCCATGCGTTTGGCGGCTTATACCTTAGGCGTTGGGCGTGTCGCTCAAGCGCTGCATGACCGGGGCTTGTATCCATAAACTCTCAGTAGGTTCTTGCCTGCAAAAAGTAATGATTTTGGGAATGATTTTGGGTTGCACGGGTTTCGCCCCGCGCAACCCAAAATCATTATCAGAAAGGGTTGCAGGGCATCCCACCCCTTTCTAAGTATCTTGATAGTTGCCATAATAAGAAAACGATCGCCCAACTATCATTAGGCGATCGGTAGAGTCCCAACTTGAATTGTCACCCAGGCTCGTTTTACGAGTGAGCCATTTCTACAGGTTTTGGTTGATCGGGTGACAAAATTTCTTTTGCTTCACGGTGAACGACTAACACTGAACAAGGAGCATGATGTAAGACATAGTTGCTGACACTTCCTAGCAACATTTCACTCAGGCCAGAACGGCCTCGTCGCCCAATAACAATCAGGTCAGCCGCCCAGGTTTTGGCTTTCTGGCAGATTATCGGCCCGGAATTGCCAGAAATTTGAGCAAATTCAACCGTGATACCGCCTTCAGAGGCTTGGTCAGCGCGTTGCCGCAGTAAGTTTAACCCTTGTTGTTTATACGCTTCCCACTGGGTGCGATAGATTTCCATCGCTTCAGGACTCAGCCCTGGATAGTAGTCCAATGCGTAAAATCCTGGATAGTTGAGGCTTTCATCCTCATCTAGCGAAAGCACATGTAGCAACATGAGGCTAGCATTTAGCTGTTTTGCAATAGAGAGCGCTTTTTCAAACACCTGCGCACTCATGTCAGAGTTATCGAGTGCTACTAAAATTTTTTTCAGCATACCGACATCCTCATCCTTAAACTGTGAGAGCTGTACCTCATGACTCGTCTTGGATGCGAGCAGAAGGTGTCTCGCCTCACACTTTAAGTTTTAAAGCAAAAATTTGAGGAACTTGTGAGGATGACCCAAAAAGTACGTAAATGCGATCGCCCAATTTAGCGGACGCAACGCCCACACAAATCAGGGCTTAAGGGGCAGCAATTACCATTTTGAAACTGACTGCGGGTTTTGCGCGCCCGACGGGTGCGCAAAACCCGCAATCGTTAGTGGTGCAAGTTCACCGCAGGCGAGCTTGCATCGCTACCAATTGGCATAGTGAGAATTGCCGCTTAAGGGACGTGAATTCGACAAAGGCGCAAAAAGTGTCCCGCGCGATGGGCGGCTGAAATTGGCGCTACCGAATTTACGTTAAGGGGAGTCGTCGTGCGTCAGTCCATTTCCCTTCAGAGGATGACCAAAATATTAAGGCTCTCCATCGACCTGTGAGATAATTGTATTGTGAGCTACATTTGTGAGGTGGGGTATGGACTTCTATCTCGATAGCCTTTTGCATTTACCTTACGCCACCGTCGATGGTTGCAAGGAAGTCGAAGGGACTGCGGTTTT
>DATNPS010000470.1:0-34106 GCA_036703095.1 Crinalium sp.
AGCAATCATTTTGAAGCCGATTGTGGATTTGGCGCGCCCGTCGGGCGCGCCAAATCCACAATCGGTGGCAGTGCAACCTCGCCGCAGGCAAGGTTGCACTGCCACCGATTGCATACTGAGAATTGCTGAATTCGACGTGCCCGTTGCATCTGTAAAATCATGTGTAGCCAACTAGTAGACAGGGACACAATATGCGGTTGCGTCACTTATTCAAGCTTTGAACCAACATGAATTCGGTAGTGCCATTTCAGACACACGACGCGCGAGGTACATCTTTGCGCGTTCGTCGAACTCACACTACACCATCGTGTCTCGCAGCAGAAATACAATAACCTGTACGAATCCAATCAAAAATCCTAAAATACCGCCCAAGTTAACGATCGCCTGTAATTCACTCCTCACAATTTCTTGAATCGCTAACTCTAAATCCTGAGGAGATGTAGCTTTAACGCGATCGATAATGACTTGGTCGAGATTCATAATAGGAATCGCTTTCGCTACAATCGACTCCAAATCTCGCTCTAAATAGCGTTCCAGAATAAGAGCAAGTTCTTTGCTGACTGGCTCTAACGATTCGAGAACAACATCCGAATTGCGCAAACGGTTAACTAATAGGTTAGCAAAATGATCCCAATTCACCGACTCACTTAGCCCTTGCAGCACTTCAGTGCCTCGCGTCTGGACATAGCTGCGAACCGTATCGCGCATGGTCTTACGCAATTGCCGAACTGTGGTAATAGGCAAATTTTGCAGTGAGAGATTCTGTAATACTTCCTGTAACCGATCTTTGACACCCAGCGATCGCACCAGGTCCGCGATCAAAACATTGCTGCCCTCTCGCTCGTCCAAACAATAAGCCCGCAGCCGAGTTAACGCATTGCGAACACCAAACAAATTCGCAACAACCCAATACGTACCGCTGGTTTTCTCACGAAACCCCTCATCGAGAATTTGAATATTGCGATCGGTCAAAAAATCAATCACCACTTGCCGAATCACATCCGGTGGCACAACAGATTGCAGCAGCCAATCCGATAATTGGGCCGCTTGAGATTGATTAAGCTGCAATTCCAATAAAACCTGATCAAAAATCTGATTCAGCTGTACTTCTAAAAAATCTTCACGGCGTGCCCAAACTTTGATCAGCCGAGGTAACGATTGACCTAAAAAATCTTTCAGAATACTCGCTAAAATTTTCGCTGTTTTCTTCTGATTATCTTCTCTAACCTGATCCAGCGCTAATTGCAGCAACCACAAAATAGCTGCCTGCATCCGTTCGGTTTCGAGTAATCGTCGCGCCAGTTTTTGTAGCTCTTCTGGAGTCAGTAGAGACCCCATAATTGCGTTAGAAATTCGCTGAGCCAGCCTTTCCTGGTTACTCGGAATTAAACCAGGTGTAAACGGCAGCTTGCGTCCCCCCAGATAGATAGGCTTATAGGGACGAAACAACATTTTAATGGCAATGTCGTTTGTGAAATAACCAATTACTCCACCAACGACAGGAGGAGCAATGAGCGACCACAGCGTGAAGAAATCCAATGGAGTGACGTCGGACTAACAATGTGTATTACATCCTATTTTCCGCTGCTTTTAGCCTTTTGTGGCGACTAAAATGCCCATCATATCTCCGGCGATCGCATAGTGAACTGCACGAGCAAACCCTGCCTGTTTTGCCAGTTCTACCTGCTCTGCCCCTACTGGAAAGCGATCGAGACTGGGCGCGATGTAAGCATATTCTTCCGTTACCCCAAGCTGTTTAGCCGCTGGTACTACGATGTTTTGCAGATACCACTGCTGAAACGACCGCAGCGCAGGATTGCCAGGACGATGAAAATCCAGAATAGCGACTCTAGCACCCGGTTTTAATACACGATAGAGTTCTTTCAAACTGCCCAGAATATTTGTTACGTTCCGTAACCCGTAGCCCATCGTAGCTGCATCAAACTGAGCATCGTCGAAGGGTAATTGGAGGGCATCTCCTTCGACCCAGCTTACCGAAAGAGGCTGCACGCTTCGGTCGGTGTGTTGTTTAGCGATCGCCAACTGAGCAGGCGCAAAATCCAAACCAACGACATGCCCCGTTGGGCCAACTTGACGGGCTAGCAGTCGGGCTAAATCTCCGCTACCACAACAAACATCTAAACAGGTCAAACCCGGAGCCGCACCGCTCCATTTCACCGCCATTTGCTTCCAAATTCGATGCTGTCCCAGGCTGAGCCAATCATTCAGCTGATCATAAACGGGTGCGATGCGATCAAAAAGAGCCTGGATCTGTTCAGAAGACGTTTGCGTCACAGAAGTTTGCGTCACAAGGGATACCGTTGAATGTCTAAGCCATATGAATGTATTAAAACTCAATTTGGGGAGCAAGACGCACACAGCCATGATTCCACAGCAATTCTCAGTTTGAAACCGATTGTGGGTTTGGCGCGCCCGACGGTGCACAAAACCCACAATCGGCGGCGAGCTTGCACCGTCGATTTACATAATGAGAATTGGTATAGTGCCAAAACTTAAGGGATGTGTGCCACACCCCATCGGGCGAGGTACACATCCCTTAAGTTTGATGATATCTCACGATTATTAAACAGTCGCTCGATTGTATCGACTGCACGTCAGAGCCAGAGCAACCTGCTGGGCACAGAGGTGAATGAGCGCTAATTCATCTTCCCGCAAGGAACAGGGGCGTTTCCACTGCAACGACAGCACTCCCAAAACATCGTTATGAAACACGATGGGAATAATCAGATGAGCTTTAATGCCCGCATCAGCATAGTGTTGAACACCTGCCAGCGTTTCATCCGACGGTACATTAACGGCAACCTGAATCTTTTGGCTGGCGATCGCCTCTTTGGCTAATGGATCTTGTGCCAACCAATTCTTTAACTCTCCCGATACACAGTAAATACCCTGTGCATCAGCTAAACTAGTACCCTCGACCAATTGCAGAATGCAGCCATCGGCTCCAAACGTTTCACCAAACGCCGCCGCGATCGATTCCAGACAAGATTCAGGAGAAGCAGCCTGACGCGTCACCTGAACCAGCGTGCTCAACAGACTAGTTTGAGCATGAGCACGTCGCAGTTCCTCAGTGCGTTGCTTCACCAGTTCATAAGTTTCAGCCGCCCGCTGTACAACCGCTTTCAACTCGTTCGGGTCCCAGGGCTTGGTAATATATTTATAAACTTGTCCAGAATTAATCGCTTCTACCAGATCTTCGACGTCAGTAAACCCGGTCAGAATGATGCGCATCGTGTTGGGAAACTGTGGAACCGTCTTACTTAAAAACTCGGTTCCCTTCATTTCGGGCATCCGCTGGTCCGAAATTATAACAGCGACTTCCCCTTCTTTCTCAAGGATTTCGAGAGCGACGATCCCGCTCTCAGCTCGCAAAACCTGAAAGTCACGACGAAAGGTGCGATAGAGGAGATCTAAATTATCCGGCTCATCGTCTACAACCAGCATCTTAGGTTTTTGGGGACGCTCCAGGCTCATCAGTTGGCGACTGATGCTGTTAAGCTCTGGAATAGCTGTGTCCATGAAAATTCTCCTTCAGCAATCGGATTTATTAGCTGCTTTAATGGGGTTTTGAGTCAGGGTAGACGTTGGGCTGAGTCAACTGAGAATGCTAGCAGGTGCATCACCAGATTGCCCTGGGGAGAGCATGGGTAACCTAAATCACTAAATTAAACCCTTGCCAAAACTGAATCACGTTACTAGCCCTTGCAACAAAAACAGCTTCATGATTTCTGTTTCATACTTAGTCTTGACACTTTTGCATCAGTTCTAACCTTTGTCCAGGAAAATTTAGCCACAAACTTTGGTGAAAGTCAGCAATTCTCATTATGTAAATTATGCAAATTGTTAGCCATACAAGCTCGCCTGCGGCGAGCTTGTATGGCTAACAAGGGCGGGTTCGGCGCGCCCGACGGGCGCGCCGAACCCGCCATTGGTTTCAAAAGGAGAATTGCGGTGTGCAAGTTCAATTTCATTCTAGGAATTGGGAATTGCGGCGTGGGATAAGCTCCCAATCATGTTAAGATATGCAGCAATTATGAAATTTGTGTTGGAGAGGTTTATCGATTCATGGAAGCAGCACTGCTCTTAGCAAAATTGCCTGAGGCTTACTCTATTTTCGATCCCCTGGTCGATGTTCTGCCCCTGATTCCGCTGTTTTTCTTCCTGCTGGCTTTCGTTTGGCAAGCAGCTGTTGGCTTTAGATAAACATAAAGTTCATAAATCTTTAAAATTTGTAGGGAGGACACTTAGATGAGTGCCCTCCTATTTTTTGGCATTTTGGCCAGCCGTTCTCATTATGTCAATTGGGTTATCTCAATCGGGGTTTGGCACGCTCGTCGGGCGCGCCAAACCCGCAACCGGCTTCAAAACGAGAACTACTGCATTTTTGCTAACTGAATGTGAATCTTCAGATCAATAGCAGCTCCTCAAGGCAGGGTGGGCAGCCCTCACCCTACACAGATTGAGGTGCAGATTGAGGAGTCACACCTTACAAAACTTTATGTGTATATTCGTGCTGCTTCACATTGTCTTCTGTTTTAACAATGCGCTCAGAATTTAACACTCGCTTGCGCTCAACTGAAAAGTTGAAATCGTCTCGCGTGGTGCCCACGGGGATGTGGGCTTGAGCAACAGGACGGGCAGCGTAGGTGCGAGCAGCGGCGATCGCCCGAAAGTCGAAATCATCGCAAAACTGAGTATTAGCCGGAAAGCTGTCGGGCAGTTTGGGTTGACCATCCACCAAAATCGATCCAAGGGTGGTGGCTTGTGCCAGTCGATAGGAAGTCGGAATCTTCTTCAAAATGGCTTCCAGAGCCGCTGATGGAATCGGTTCTGCAACTTTAACTTCATGAACTCCGTCATCATCCTTAATAAAGCAGGTTGCTAAACCAACGACTACATAGTCAGTGGCAGAGACATCAGGGGCATTGGAATAGGGGGTCGCCGTTGTCATAAAAGGATTTCGCCAGTGAAGTTTATCCTGTACTGCGGAAGCCAGAGTACCTTTGCAGCATTCTAGCGCGTTCGGCTGTCCCACTGAATTATAAATTTTTGACCTCCTGCGTAATCCTGTCCTGACCAATTGAGATTTAAACAGTAACTTAGTACGGGCTACCGAAAGATTTCACATTCTTTGCGAAGCCTGTCAGGAATTCTACGGACTCAAATCGTCTGTTCAAACGCAGCTCAGGTGCCTCTATCCTCATCAGAATCGGCTTTTTTAGTCACTCTCAGACCTCTTTTGGGGGTGAAAGCTAATTCAGTAGTTTCAACCTAACATTTGCCTGTCCTAAGACACATTATCAAGTGACACAGGCAAGAGACTGTCGAAAACTAAAAGGCCAGACACTAGAACTAAGGTTCTACAGAACTCTGCCTCTCTAGGCTACATTCACCATTGAGGATGCCATGAATTCGCGATCTTCCATCAGCCGCCGGGATAAGACTGCAAATCAGGGTCGTTCAAATGAGAGCAACAAAGCAACGATGCCTGCTACTCCTCGTTCGGCGTCCCGCGCTCAGATGCGATGGCAGCCCAAACAACGACGCTTTGAGCCTGCCATTCAGCGGAAACAATCGGCATCGAATCCCCTAAGTCAAGCCGATCGAGATATTCTTTTGCGCCAACAAGCGTTAAGTGAAGCTCAGCAGGGCAATCACGCAGAAGCGATCGCCATTTTTACTCAGCTTATCCAGCGCAATCCTAATAGTGCAACTGATTACAACAACCGTGGCCTAGTTTACTTCCAGAGCGGTCAGCGAGATGCTGCTTTAGAGGATTATAACTACGCGATTGATCTCAATCCTCGCCTAGATAGCGCCTACAACAACCGCGCCAATTACTATGCCGCCCAGGGTGAGTTTTTAGAAGCTATCCTGGACTACGATACAGCGATCGACCTCAACCCAGGTAACATTCGCGCATGGATCAACCAGGGCATTACGTTCCGCGATCTGAAGATGTATGAACGGGCAGTCGAGTGCTTTGATCTCGCCCTTTGTATGGGTCGTCTGGAAGGCCATATTTATGCCGAGCGGGGCCGTACCTATCACCTCTGGGGTGATTGGAACGTTGCGGTTGCCGATTATCAACGGGCGATCGTGCACCTTGGCTCTGGTGGTTCGTCGTCTAACCTGGCCAATCGGCTCCGCAATCAAGTGAGCGTCTGGCTGGATGATTTGTTGGGGCCACAGCACATCTAGGGTCTCCGAAACCATTAAGCAACATTGGGCGAGCGAATAAACATTAAAGATGGGGCACCAAACGATGTTTGGTGCCCCATCTTTAATGTTTATTAACTCCCATCTTGCACCTTTTTCAATAGGCGGGTTTGGGCAACGCGTCCCCAAACCCGCACCGTTTTCAGAAGCGCCTAGCGCTCCTGAAAATGGCGTCAGGTCTGAGTTAATCAATCGAGATGGACTGAGGCCCACCATTTTTTCCGTTAGGACTATCGCTTGTCGTCGTGGTGTAGTTTGTGCTGCCTGTTTGCTGATCCAGCCAGCTTTTAACGGGGTCTTCCGCTAAATTTAGCCGGAAGAGTCCCGAAAACAATCCTCCCAGAAACGCAACTGGATGGCCTGTCAGTTCTTTCGCCAACGGCGTCAGTTCATCTAAAAACATGGCAAAACTCCTCTCACAATTCCTCTCATAGTCAGCCTTACACACAGCGATCCTAGCGCGGAACCCCTATTTGCGCATTCGCCCAAATCACGTCGATTTAGGCAATAATGCTCAATACGCGGATTTGGTGTCCACCGAAGGCGGGTTTGGCGCGCTCGACGGGCGCACCAAGCCCGCCTTCGGTTTCTAGATGAGAATTAGGGTTCTGTGCTTTCACTGGGCGTTACTCACGATCTTAGAATAGTTGGAAGTCTTTCATCGTATGGCTCTAGCCTCATTCGCTCATGACACATTCTACAGACATCGGGACTCTGGCACGCTGGATGGCGGCAGATTTCAGCAATCAAGCACAAGCCTATGAGAATCCACCATTCTTTGCCCATATCCGCGTCTGTATGCGGCCTTTGCCCTTGGAGTTGCTTTCTGGGATCAGTCTTTTTGTCGAACAAGCCTATGATTATGCCCTGAATGATCCGTATCGAGTTCGGGTATTAAAGCTGATTACACAGGGCGATCGCATTGAGATTGAAAACTATACGTTAAAAAACGAAACCCCGTTTTATGGAGCATCACGCCATCCCCAAAAGCTTACACAGTTAACCGTCGAGGAGTTAGAAAAGCTGCCGGGTTGCAACATGATTGTGGAATGGACGGGCAATAGCTTTAAGGGGCATGTAGAACCCGGAAAAGCCTGTATGGTTGTTCGTAAGGGAATGACGACCTATCTCGACAGCACGTTTGAGATTGATGAGCAGCAGTTTATTAGCCATGATCGGGGACGCGATCCAGAGACCGATGAACATGTATGGGGAGCTCTTGCTGGCCCATTTGAATTCGTTCGCGTTAACAGTTTTGCAGACGAGATAGTGGTATAGCTACGTAAGTTTGACAAACGAGCTTTTGGGAGAGTGGCGCGATGCGCCACTCTCCCAAAAGCAGTTGCGCGTGCCGCGCACGCGCAATTGGGCGTTCAATTCTTTGGCACTAGGATACCGCCATTGACTTGATAGGCTTCACCAACATAACCTGTGCGATCGTAAAGAATTTGGTGAATGTACTGATCTAGCTTATCTTCGTTGGAAATTTTAGGACGGTAGTAGGCTTTCATCTGCTCCTCAATTCCCATTTCATCCAGGCGATCGTGTAGCCTGGTGCTATTTCCAGAAAAATAGGCATTGCGAGCCACTTCATCCTGCAAAAATCGCAGGATGATCGAAGACGGCACACCACCAACCACTAAATTTCCTGAAAAGAATGAAACACCAATGGCTCCAAGGCCAAAAATTGCGGAGAGATAAATGATGACCATCATTCGCTGAGATGATGACCGGGCCGCTCTACGACGTGTCCCAACAGGTCTTCTTCCTGAATGTTTGCGCCGAGATCCAGATTGACTCATGCTCTTGATGGCTCAAATGGTGGGTTTTCACTTCTGTAGTTGGTTGTTGTGGAAGGGGCGCTGCGCGTCCCTTCCACAACAACCAACCGCAGGTTCAGAACAAACCGCTCAAATTCTCACTCTAATTTAGCTCTAGTGATAGCGAATGACCAGTGCGATCGCCCAACGTTAGTGTGAATTTGATAACTTCAATCGTGCCCCGAAAGCCAATGCGTAAGATGTTTCACAACCTATCGAAGATTGCTACATAAAGTTATGGAATCATCTCATCTTGATGTTAATTTCAAGAAATAATTAAAATTCAGGGAATAATAGAGCATAACATTTGACAGTCTCTAGTACTGTAAAGAGGGGTTTGCCTGGCTGAGGTTCACATGCCCAAAATTGTCTCAGTTCATTCCTTTCGCCACGGCACAGGTAAATCTAACCTGGTCGCTAACTTAGCAGTTAGCGTTGCTCGGCAGGGGCATCGTGTGGGCATTTTAAACACCGACCTGCAACCGCCTGGAATCCACACGCTGTTTGGGCTAGATAACGATAAATCCGATCGCATTCTGAACTATTACCTCTGGGGTGATGTGCGGTTTCCAGAGGTACCCGATGGCCAAACCCCCCGATTAAAAATCGAGCAAGGTGAGATCACGGTGATGGGGAGAGGGGTGTATCTGGCTCCTTCCCACATTCAGGTCGGCGAAGTGCCTCATCTCCTGCAACAGGGGCATGATATGAGCGTGCTCAGCCAGAGTTTTTTTGAGTTGGGAAATCGCCTCAGTCTAGACTGCATGTTTATCGACACCTACCCCAGCTTGACTGAGGAAACGCTGCTGTCGATCGCGATCGCCGATATCTTAATTCTGATTTTGTGTTTAGATAGCCAGAGTTTTCAGGGGGTTGCGGTGGCGCTCGACGTGGCTCGCAAGTTGGGCGTACCCCAAATTCTGCTCGTTGCAAATCAAGTGCTTCCCAGTTTTCGGCCTGAAGAGGTGCAGCAGCAGCTAGAGAAAACCTATGGAGAAGTGGTAGCAGGAGTTTTGCCGTTTTCAGACGAAATGCTGCAACTGGCCAGTGGGGGGATTTTCTGTTTGCAATATCCCAACCATCCGCTGACCGAAAAAATGCAGGCGATCGCCCAACAGATTCTCCACTCTACGCCCCGTGCGCCAGCTAATGAGACGGCAGTTCAACCTACACCACCTGCTCCAGAGCCGAGCCTGGAGCCCAGCATCGGGTTAAACATGTTTGATGTGCTGACGCTACCCGAAACCCAACGGCGGATCGTTAATTGGGTCATGCGACAGGGAATGGTGACGTCCCAGCAGATTGCAGCCCATATGGAGCAAGATGAAGCGTTAATTCATCGGATGTTAATGGCTCTGATTGACCAGGGGTTTATTCAGGAAATTGAGAAAGACGGTCAGCCTCACTATCGTCCTTATATGGCAACGAAGCAAAAGCGGCGACTATCCCGTAATATTTGGGACGTGTTTGAAGACTAATTGACTAGCAGTTTTAGATTTTGGATTGGGATTTTTCGATTCATGCCTCGCCCCTTGTAGGCGGAGCAAGTCTAGAATTGGCAATCTAAAATTCCTAAGACACGCAACCCTGCGTCCGGAGCCAATCCAAAATCGTAAATCTAAAATCCAAAATCGGCTGACATTGCTGAAATCTTAGAGAATTTGAGACAGGAACTTCTGAGTGCGTTCTTCTCTGGGATTATTGAAAAATTCCTCAGGCTTGCCCTGTTCGACCAAAACCCCGCCATCCATCAGCACAACTCGATCGGCCACTTCACGGGCAAAACCAACCTCGTGAGTCACGCAAACCATCGTCATTCCCGATTTAGCCAGCGTTCGCATTACATCCAGCACTTCTCGTACCATTTCAGGGTCGAGCGCGGACGTCGGTTCGTCAAATAGCATGATCTTGGGCTGCATGGCCAAGGCACGGGCGATCGCCACCCGCTGCTGCTGACCACCGGATAGCTGTCCTGGAAACTTCTTGGCCTGCTCCAAAATGCCAACGCGCTCTAAAAGCTGTAGTGAAACTTCTTCTGCTTTAGCTTTAGGCCAGCGCCGAACCCAAATAGGAGCTAGCGTTACATTCTGTAAAACCGTGAGGTGGGGAAAGAGGTTGAACTGTTGAAACACCATTCCCACCTCTCGGCGGATAGCGTCAATATTTTTCAGGTCATGGGAAAGACTGATTCCATCGATGACAATACTGCCCTTCTGAAAACTCTCCAGGGCATTAAAGGTGCGAATGAACGTCGATTTACCAGAGCCAGATGGCCCCATCACAACCACCACTTCACCCTTCGTAACCGTAAGGCTGACCCCTCGCAAAACGTGGAAATTGTTGTCGTACCACTTCTCCACATTCTCAGCAACAATCATCGGCTCCGAGTCAGTTCCGTTAGCGGTAACTGTATCTGTCTGGAATTGAGTCATTCGTTTTTCCCCCTGTCAGGCAATAATCGCCTTCGCCCTCAGTTTTATATAAATTCATCCACATGTTGGATGCATAATTCATTGAGTTTAACAGCAGCAACTTTGGTTCACTAGGTTATGGAATACATAATTAACCGAGCTTTATGATTTTGGTCTCGTGCGACTAAAACCAGCCTGATTGCTGCTGCACAACAGCCCACAAACCACCATAAAACCGACGGTTATTTGCGACTGTTGCATATGTGACACCTAACGGCCTGTGTGGAGAGATTCCTCTAGTCGGCGACTCCCCCACGACATCGCGTAGCAAATAACCCAGTAGATTAAGCCAATAAAGAGATACACCTCAGAGTAACGTCCGAGAAAGTTGGGGTTTGCCAAAATCGCCCGGCTGATTCCCAGCAGATCGAATAGGCCAATGATAGAAACCAGAGTCGTATCTTGTAGCAAGCTGATGAACTGCCCCACAATTGAGGGAATAGAGACCTTCAAGGCTTGAGGCAGAACGATCAGAGCAACCGTCAAGGGGGTACTTAATCCCAGTGCTCTCGAAGCCTCCGTCTGGCCTCGCGGGATGGATTGCAATCCCCCTCGCACGTTTTCAGCCAGATAGGCTGCACTGAATAGGGTCAATCCAATGATGGCTCGCAACACTAGATCAGGCCGAATTCCGCTTGGTAAGAACAGGGGAATCATGACCGAACCAATGAAAAGGATCGAGATGAGCGGAACTCCCCGAACAACCTCGACGTAAATCGTGGATATCCAGCGAATCACTGGCAAGTTGCTCTGCCGTCCCAGCGCCAGCAAAACCCCAAAGGGGCAACACAGGATAATGCTGATGACCGACATGAATACGGTTAGCAGCAACCCACCCCAAGCGGTCGTTTCTACTTTGGGCAATCCCAATCCACCCAACAACAGCCAGAGCACGATAAAGAAAGAGAGTGTCCAGGCAACGGATAGCCATTTGCCTAACCCCGGCGCTTTCTTCCCGATTTGCCAACCCGCCCAAGCCCCTCCTAACAGTGCGGCTTCGATCGCCAGAATTAACACACGATAGGGCACTGGGGTGGGGACTAACACGGCGACCAGAGCAATCACGCCAACAGTCATTAAGACAGGCCGTGTAAATAGCTTGGTGGCATTTCGCGCTAACATGCCCCACGACAATCCGGACAGCACCGCTAACAGACCAACCACCAGCCACAGCCGCCAATATTGGCTGGCCGGAAAGCGACCTGCAAAATAGAGCGGCAGGTTGGCCGGAATCACCTGCCATTTTGCGATTGTGGTTGACCAACGAATAAATCCAACGGCGGTATTGAGCAACAGTGCCCCAATGGCCAGTGTCAGCAGGCTATTAAACCAGCCGTTGAATAAGTTTTTCCGCACCCAGGCTACTGGCCCAACCTGGGCAACAGGGGGTGGAGACGCTGAAGTTGGAGGGAACGTGGTTGTCATAGATTCACGGAACAAAATCTTTAACAGTTAAGGTCTGTAACGGTTAAGGTCTGTAACGGTTAATGAACGTGTTTTAGCAGGGGGCGATCGCCCTATCGTTCTTTCAGCTGCACCGTTTGATTAAGCAGGTTCATCACCAGCGAGATGATCAGGTCAACCGCCAGGTAGGTCAGCATGATAATAAGAATGATCTCTACCGCACGACCCGTCTGGTTTTGAGTTGTCAGTGCGGTTGCAAAAATATCGGGATACCCGATCGCCACAGCCAAGCTGGAGTTTTTGGCCAGGTTCATATACTGGCTGTTGAGCGGTGGAATAATCACTCGCAGAGCTTGAGGCAACACGACCAGCCGCATAGATAAGCCAGTATGCAATCCCAACGCTCTAGCCGCTTCCCATTGCCCTTTGGACACCGATTGAATCCCAGCTCGAACGATTTCAGCAATAAAGGCCCCGGTGTAAACCGACAGCCCGATCAGCATGGCTGTGTATTCTAGAGATAATCTCAACCCACCCTGCACGGTAGTTCCTGCGGCATCTAGAGTGGGAAAATCCCAGCCCAACCCTAGGGTCAAAATTAAAAGGGAAATAATGCCAATTACAATCAAAGCTGTTAGTTGGGGTTTACCTGATGCCCCTTGTTCTTCCATCAGCTTGATGCGCCATTGCCACAGCAAGAAAGCGGCGATCGCTCCCACGATTAAAACCGCCACTCCCAACCATGCCACGGGTGTATTCGCAGGCCAGGGAATGACGATTCCCTTCTTGCTCACCAGGATTGAAGCAGGCAGTTTCGTAACCTGAGCACCTTGGGAAAGGCCAAAGAAAACCGCAAAGTACCAGAAAAACAGCTGAAGCAATAGCGGCGTATTGCGAATAATCTCAACGTAAACCTGACTAATCTTACGCACCAACCAGTTTTCTGAGAAACTCGCCACCCCTGCAACTACACCCAGCGATGTGGTTATCACAAACCCGACGAGAATTAATCTCATCGTGTTCAAAAAGCCCACCACCATCGCCCACCAGTACAGATCGTTTGTCTGGTAGGGAACAAGGCTTTCACCGATATTAAAGCCAGCCTGAGTAAATAGAAATGTAAAATCAAAGGTTCGGCCCAACTGCCGCAGGTTGCGCGTCAGGTTTCCCACCAGGTAAGACCCAATGGCTAACAACACGACCAGCACGATCGCCTGAAAGGCTAGCCGCAAAACCCGTTCGTCTCGCCAGAGGGGAATCTTTTCGCTGCTATTGCCGATTTGAGTCATATCAGAGATAGCTGTAATTAAACGTTTTTATAAACACTGGAGAAGCTGCTACACACATTTTTAGCTGCGTATAAACAACTATCAGCCACCCTATTGAGGATGGCTGATAGCCAAACGGCCTGACCTTAGCGGAATGGTGGAGAGTACATCAAACCACCCTTAGTCCAGAGTTCGTTGGGGCCACGAGGAATGTTGAGCGGCGAATCTTTACCGACGTTGCGATCGTAGATCTCACCATAGTTGCCAACAGCCTTAATGACTTTGACCATAAAGTCGTTGGGTAAGCCCAACTGCTTGCCAAGGTCACCGTTTACGCCCAGGAAGTTTTGAATGTCGGGGCTGGGATCTTTCAGCTTTTCGTCAACATTGGCTTGGGTAATGCCAAACTCCTCGGCTTGAATCAAGCCATACGTCACCCACTTGACCACATCAAACCATCTAGAGTCACCATTCACCGTTACAGGCCCCAGAGGCTCTTTAGACATAACGGCATCCAGCAGGGTGTAATCGTCTGGCTTGGGTAGTGCAGTCCGCTTAGCCGCCAACTGCGAACGGTCGGACGTGACGGCTTCACAGCGACCTTCTGCAAACGCCGCATAGGCCGCGTTGGAATCCTGGAACTTCACTTCGTTCACGGTAATATTGAGTTCCTTGGCTCGGCTCGCCAGGTTCAATTCCGTCGTCGTTCCTGTTTCAACACAAACCGACTTTCCACCCAAATCTTCCAGCTTCGTAATACCGCTGGCTTTCGCGACTAGAACGCCTTGCCCGTCATAAAACGTAGTAGGTGCAAACTCCAATCCGTTGCCACCCGCTGCATCCCGGCTAACCGTCCAGGTGGTGTTACGGGAGAGCATATCGACTTCCCCGTTTTGTAATGCCGGGAAACGAGCCGTTGAGTCGAGGTTGCGGAATTCAATTTTGCTGTCAATGTCATCTGAGGTATCAAAGACAGCCGCTGCAACCGCTCTACAAACATCCACGTCTAACCCAGAATATTTACCACTGGGATCAACGAAGCTAAATCCAGGGATTGTCCCCTCAACGCCGCAGATCATTTTGCCGCGAGAAGCGATGGTATCTAAACGGCTTGGGGCACCTGCTGCCGTGGAAGCCTCCCCGGACGGAGACGCGGCAGTGTCAGTAGGTGCAGAGGAGCAAGCTGACAGTGCTACTACAGACAGCGTTGCTGCCAGTAGCACAGAAGCCCATTTACGCATATTTATCTCACTCACTTTTCAACACAGAAAAAGGTCATTGTTTAGAACGCAACACTTCCTGATCATGCTCCTAATTTTTAGATGATGATGGGGCACTTGGCTACCCATTACCCACAAAAAATTGAATGGGAGTTAGAAGTATTGGTTTAGAACAGCAGCGTACCTAGAGGAACACTCCAGCCTTCAGCCTGCTGATGGACAACTCAGCCCCGATGCAAAAAATCTTTGAACTTCGTAAAGACTCCGATATCATTTGGCCTGAAGAATTTCAGCCCCATATGAGTCTCGCAGAATTCGTTAGCATTAAGCTTACTTAACAGTCCAATGCTTTGTGAATTCTGTTTGTATCACATCTAACAATTGATCTCATTCCTCATCAGTGGTTCAGTGTTGTTAATTACAACATTTGAACATGGTAGTGTGCTATTTGAATATTAGCGATCGCCCATTAACTGTAGCGATTCTAAGTATTTCACACCCATTTGAAGTTGCTATACTAACGATTTAATTCACTGTTACGCTGGCAATTAAAGCACAGGGAACAGATACATCCGATATTACAGCATGAGGGTTTGATTCAACTTTTCAACCCTGCTTGAATTAGTTAACTTTAATAACAAAATAGTTTTAATAACAAAATAGTTCGATAGCAAATAGCTGCATCTATGGGTTGCGAGAGTAAGTCTCGCAACCCATAGGTCTTATTTAGAGATGATTGAAGACCGCTATTGCCAAACGGCGGCCCCAATTTATGTTGAAACGAGGTAGCAGAAATGCCCCTCGGAGTAAGAGCAAAATCATAACCACCCGCGTTTACAGGCATTTTAGGAGCATGGCGACCCTAGCGCTCTTGGGCCATGTCTCGAATTAAACTTAATTTTGAGTGGATGTAGGTGACTAAAACATCAGTTTCATTGTGATCGAGCGATCGCTCTGCTCGAAATTGACGCAGGAGCCACTGCACCAGGTTATTGTCATCCAAACCCAGGAGTGTACTGGTCTGAGATGCCTCGACCAAGACCCAGAGTTGACGCAGCATTAGAGGACTCATATCGTCTCCAGCTTAAGACTTTCTTCACTTTTTTAAGATACCTTCCTTCTTGGATACCAGATCTAAGACCACATAAGAAGATACAAGAGTTACAAAATGCTTAATAAAGCGATCCATTGCTTGACCAACATGAGAGTAGCTCTACCCTGCTAGCCCTTTTGTAGCAATGTTTCGACAACACAACTTGGTACCGGATGGGGCAATTACTCGTAACGCCACCGTCTCGGCAAAGGGCGAAGGGGTTCCACCTAGCAATTCTTACAATACGAATTAGCGGTAGTGCAACCTTGCCTGCGGCGAGGTTGCACTACCGCCGATTCGGGTTTAGCGCGCCCGACGGGCGCGCTAAACCCGAATCGATTTCAATAATGAGAATTGCTAGGGCGTGTTTTAAAAGTGCTGAGAACTGAGGACTGAGAACGGGTTAGTACTGAGTCTTCAGCACCCAGCACTCAGTCCTACCTCAACCAGGATTTGAGAGCTTTAAAGCAGCTCCTAGAAGCTAAACTGCGTTCTCAGGTTTCCCACATAAACAGTAGGGTTGCTGTCAAAGTTATTGGGGTTTCCAATAATGTAAAACGCTGGAACTAGCGCGATGTTATCCGTGATGGGATAGTAATACGTCGCTTCAAATTCATACTGAACGCCACCATCACCACCACCCGCCACTAAAAAGCGACGACCATCCAACACTGAAAACGGCAACATATAAGACAGAGTCAGTTGCGCTCCTTCTTTCAACAAATCTGGAAAGGCAATACCTGCTTGAAATGCCTGTGCATCAATGTCTCCAGGCTCAATATGTGTGCTGGCATAGGTATATCGGCCAAAAATACCGATACCGGGAGTGATCAACCAATCAAAGTTCACGTTAAACGCATCTGCTGTAGCGTCATTCAGTGGCCCACCGTTGCCATCATCTGCAACGCCATAGATGGGTTCCCCGATCGCTCCACCCACTTGGCCAAAGATGGCATTGATATTGGAGTGGTTGTATAGCAGCCTGACGGTAAAGTCGTTGCTGGGCGAGAAAGCCAGTTCAGCCGTGACCGTATTAGTGCCACCAAACAGGCCATCTTTGGGGTTGGACGCCGAATTGAACAATGAACTGGGCAGAAATTCATCACTTTCGCCCAGATAGGCTACTCCCAAGCGCAAATCATTGTTAATTTGCCATTGCACAACGGCTCCAGAACCCCGGTCGATCGTGTTCAGCATGGTGCTGCCGCCGGAGTTAAACGTGCTGGCTCCATTCAGGAAGAAAGTAAAACGGTTGTTATCGAAATAGCGATACCAGTTAACGCGAGGCCCAACCGTGACCTGCACATTATCCGTCAAGGGAAACGAATAAAACAGTTCTCGCAAAATCACGTCGCTCGATCCCACATCTGGCCCGGCGGTCTGATCGGTAAAGGGAGTGCCAAACGTGTTGTACAAGCCAGCAGACGCAAAAAGATTGACAGGTGAATCTCCATTCCCTACCGCGAGCTGAGTCACCAGACTGTCTCGCCCTGTAAACGAGGTTTGCAGCGTTAGCCAGGTGAGATAGCTGAAGGTGAGTTCGGGATCATCCTCAACCTCTTGCACGATGGGTCTACCTGTAGCTGGATTGCGTCCGGCGGGTCGCAACACGGCTGGAGCAGAGAGATCAGAGGTTTCCACACGCACATTTCCATCTGCAAAGGCTCCCGTTAAGTTAAACCAGGTTAACCCACGCAGTACGGTTGTTGTAGAGAACTGGTTGGCTTCCAGTTCGGCGGTACGGGCTTCCAGGGTATCGACCCGTCCTCGTAGAGTGGCTAGCTCAGCAGCAAATTCTTCCTGAAGCCGCTGGATGGTGGCCAGATCCTCTTGGGTGACGACATCCGATAGACCTTGAGTAATCAATTCATTAACGCGATCGAGACAGGCATTTAAGCCCGCTGCAAATTCATAGCGCGTTAGGGAACGATTGCCCCGAAAGGTTCCATCTGGATATCCTGCAATACATCCATAGCGTTCGACCAGGTTTTGCAGCGCTTGAAAGGCCCAGTCGGTTGGCTGCACGTCTGATAGCTGAGAGACGGATGTAACTTGAGCCATTGGATTGATCTCATTCAACCCATCTACAGTCTCCATGCCCAAATTATTCACAGTCATCTCTTCCAGAGGGGCCATCTCTGAGGACGGCACAGAACTCTGCTCAGATTCATGCGCGATCGCCCTTACAGCATCTTGGGGAGCATCCTCTGCGATCGCAGGTGCCAATTTAATCCCATAGCAAAACATTGCTACCGCATTTAGCAGTAGCATCTGCCACACGTACTTATTCATTCACGCCTCACACCTGAAATTAAACCATTGTGTGAGGCTGACGTTATCAGAGAGATATCAAGGGTTTATGTATTTATCATTACAAGAGAAAATCCAATCGCTCAAATTTTACGATCCGCTAACATACGGACAGCGATGTATAGTCGAAAACAATCCCGGTTAAACAAATGTGCCTTAGATTACATCGTGAAAGCGGCTGTAATCAACTTTTTTTCGTCCGTCCGGCCTTTTCACTAAGCGATCGGCACATGGTCTACGATCGCTGACCTCACATCGTACTTAATGTGATCGACACTAGGCTTCCAGAATTCAGTTGAGCCACCAGTTGACCGCAGCAATTTGAAACTGATTGTGTTTTTTGCGCACCCGACGGGTGTGCAAAAAACACAATCGGTAGCCGTGAAGACTTGCCTACGGCAAGCCTTCACGGCCACTGCTCTGCATCATGGGAATTGCTGGGCTAGCCACCTAAAACATAAAAGAAAGCATCCGCAAGTGATCCAGCATATGTGTTTGCAATACTATCCTTCCCCAATCAATACAGCGACGCAACGAGTGTATTAATCCCGACATCAAGAGAACTTACCCATGCAAGAAAGCGAAGCCAAGAGATGCGCCGCAGCAGGTGATAGAGATCGAACCAGCGCGTCATTGCTTTCTAAACGAACTACGTTAAATTCTCCTTTTTGCTCAACCAAACAGGAACAGGATTTAGCGGGCGATCGCTTTGCGTTGAACAACTACCAGCTAACGCAACTCGCTCAAATTCACGTTTTTATGTGGCAAAGGATAATGTGGCACAGACATACGGCCATACCCACCGTCAGACCCCTTACTGTATCTAGGAGTACCTTAGCTCATTTTTCATCGTTTACAGGAAAAAAGCTCACCTCAAATCGTTTTACAGCAAGTCTAGTGAAGGACGCTTATCGGAACCGCTCAGCATGGCCGCTGGAGCGCCCAGAAGCGCATCTTGGTTTTGTGTATCTTTATACAAGCTAAATAATGTTTTTAGGGGTAAACACGGTAATTCCTGTGTGGCTAGTCAGAAGTTTGAAGTGGGAGCGATCGCACGCTAACTGCTCCACTTCTCCCATTAAGATCAAATTTTTCTGGCTAATCAATTTATGAATTAGACATACAAATCCGATGAATGAGAGCAATTCAATCAAGGCTTTCCAGCCTCATGGCACTCAATCATCGAAATCTATTATTTTCTTTATTTTTAAGAGATAAAAGCAAAGTTTTTTTACTGCCAATCCTCGGAGAATCCACTTAGCTGTAAAATAAAATTCCCTTGAGTACGTAAGTAATATTTATTACGTGGTATTTTACATGGGTAAAGCAATTCTGATGGTTGCTTTTGCTGTGGTGCATCTTTAACCTTGACCTTGACCTAACGTTTCTTGAAAAGTTCTGTCACCAGGGACATTTACCATGCCATCTTTTACTTTGACTAACGACCTCGTTTTTATCGACGCCACGGTTGACAACTATCAGAGCTTAGTTTCCGGTGTGGTTTCAGATGCAACAGCCATCGTTGTAGAATCTCATCGCGATGGAATTGCTCAAATCACCGCTGCGCTCACTCGTTATCCCAACATTAAACGTCTTCACATTGTTTCTCACGGCAGTCCAGGATGCCTGCGCCTCGGCTCAACCATCCTAAACCTGGATACTCTAAACGATATTGCCAGCCAAATACAACGTTGGTCAGCAACATTAGTCTCAGGAGTTGAGGTGCTGCTGTATGGCTGTAACGTCGCCGCGACTCAGGCCGGGAAAACATTTGTCGATCGGTTGAGTCAGTTAATGGGCGCAAATGTTGCAGCCTCAACGACTCCAGTCGGCAGCACTGCCTTGGGTGGAAATTGGAACCTGGATTATCAAGTGGGGGCGATCGCTTCCCCGTTGGCATTTCAACCTCAAACTCTGGCGGCTTATCCATCCGTTTTGGCAACCGCGATTCCGAACCTCCTATATGGGGTTAGCGGCACCGATCTGAGAGTGCTCGACTTGGCAACAGGTACAGCAACCATCGTGGGCACTCTGGCATTTCCCAGTTTTGCCCTGGCTCGCCAAGCCAATACAGGCCGAGTCTACTACATTGAAAACGTTTCGAATGGTCGGGTGGCGTATTTCGATCCGGCAACCAGTACCAACACGGTCTTACCCAATCGCACGGGAGTTCCGGCGCAGTTCCTCAAATTAGCCCAGTCGGTGTCGGGGTTAATCTACGGTCTGGATGTTCTGACGACAACCTTATATACCATTGACCAAAACACAGGTACGGCCACGGCAGTCGGAGCGATTTCAAGCGGCACGCCTCCCTTTAGTGCAGGTAGTGGGGATATTGCGTTTGACCCACAGAACCCAAATCGCCTATTCGTATCCGTTACAAGCACTGGCGTTTTCAATCTCTATGCAGTTGATATTACGACGCGACAGGCAACCTTTATCGGCAATACTGGGCTGAACAATATTGGCTCAGGAGCGCTAGCGTTTGGACAGGACGGCAATCTTTACGCCACCTCCACGGTTAATGGGATTCCAACGCTTTTTAGATTAAATCAAACCACAGCCGCCGCTACCGCCATTGGGCCAACTCGTGACCCTAATGGGACAACCCCCATTGAGTTTAATGACTTTGGTAGCTTACCCGTACCCAGCGCCACTGTAAACATTGCTGTTAAGACAACAGATGGTGTCGATGTCATTGCGCCCGGTACTCCCGTTACCTATACCGTTACCGTGGCCTCTCCTAGCTCTACGTTAGATGTCAATGGCATTAGCATCGCGACCGCCATTCCACCTTCCGTGCAAAATTTGACCTGGACAGCCAGCATTTCACCGGGAGGGGGCAGTTTCCCAACGCCTGCGGATGCATCGGGCACGGGCAACATTAATAATAAAGTGAATCTGAATGCCAATGGCACAGTCACCTACACCATTACAGGTATCGTCTCAACCGCGACGCCCGTTGGCACTCTTTTGTCAGCCTCAAGCACTGTAAATGTTCCAACCGGGGTGAATGTTTCTAGCTTCTCAAACATCACCTCTACTGATTCAACCCTGGTTGCACTTCAAGGAACAGCGCCACCCGACACCGTTCCTGTCACCTTAAACGTTCCGCGAAATACGACCGTTCCCGTTACGGGCCTATCGGCAACCGATCCCGATCCCAACGGTGGAATTTCCCAATACATAATATCTACGTTGCCATCTCCGGATCAGGGTACGCTGCTGCTTACAAACCCGTCTGGAGGCTTGACTCCCATCACCGTAGGACAGTCTCTAACGCCTGCCCAAATTTCTCAAATCCAGTTTCGCCCGACCAGCACATTTTCACGCAGCACCTTCACCTACACGGCTCTCGATATATCAGGGGCAGTTGATCCAACCCCTGCGACCGTCACTCTAACTGTGTTTGGTGCGCCTCCCGTAGAAGGGGGCGAAGATATATGCGGCCCTGGTCTGATTTTGCGGGGAGATGCTGGAAACAATACCTTACAGGGAATCGACGATATCGATCGCCTGTTTGGGTTTGGGGGTAACGATCAAATATTTGGCGCAGGTTGCCCTGACTATATATTGGGCGGTGGCGGTGATGACTTGCTGCGGGGTGATGAAGCCAACGATGTGTTGCGCGGCGGCTCTGGTAATGATCGGATGTCTGGCGGCCCTGGCAAAGACTTTGTCTATGGCGGTTCCGGTCGTGATGTCTTGTTTGGCGGTGGCGGCAATGATGGCATCCGAGGCAATCAGGGGGTAGACCGTCTAAGCGGTGGTGAGGGCAATGATAGCCTGCTGGGCGGAACTGGAAACGACCATTTGTTTGGCGGCACAGGCAACGATCGCATGGAGGCTGGCCCCGGTGACGACCTGCTGCGCGGCGAACTGGGTGACGATGTTCTCAAAGGCAACGGTGGTGGCGATCGCATTGTGGGTGCCGCAGGCCAAGACCGCATGAACGGAAATGCGGGTGGCGATCGCATCTATGGCCAGGACGGTGCTGACATCATGCGAGGAGGAGGAGGTAACGACACGCTGGTCGGGGGTGATGGCAACGATCGCGCCTATGGTGGCCCTAGCCAGGATCGTATCTATGGTGGGTTCGGCAATGACATCATCCGAGGGGGTCAGGGCAATGATAGTGTCTATGCGGGTGCAGGGTTAGATGTCGTCTTCGGCAGTCTCGGGCGCGATCGCTTGAGAGGATTTGCTGGGGTTGACCACATCTACGCTGGGGCCGGCAACGATGTCATCGTAGGCGGATCGGGTGCTGACTTCCTGGCAGGTGGCCCTGGTAAAGACACCTTCTACTACAACACCTTTAGAGATAGAGGTGACAGAATCCGAGACTTTGGGGCAGCCGATGATGTAATCAATCTGATTCGAGTCTTTAGACCCCTCTCTCGCTTTAAACAAGGGCGATTCTCCAGCTATGTGCGACTCCGGCAGGTGGGGGCGAATACAGTGGTTCAAATTGACCCGAACGGCGATCGCCCCGGTTCTTTCAAGAATTTTGTCGTCTTAGAAAACGTTACGGCCAATGCGTTAAGCGAGAAGAACTTTATCGTTTAACGTGAATTCGACAAACGCATAAAAACGTTTCCTGCGCGTCGCGTGGGAAACGTTTTTATGTCATTTCAGCCGCGCGTTGTGCGGCTGAAATGACGCTATCAAATTCGCGTTTAATTAATCTGCGATCGCATCCTGTGATTCACTTAACGATTTCCAGCCTGCTTGCCATAATGAGCGATCTTTCAGCAGTTGAGCATTTAACCAAAATCTTACCCCCGGATCACAGGCCGCCACCATCTCTGCAAAAATCCATTGGCCCTGATTTTTGCGATTAGTTACCTGGAAATGTCGCCAGCCCATCGTAGCGTGCTGTGCAGTCCATTTAGAGCCAACGAGATACGGAAATTTTTGTTTTTTAGCCATTTTGATAAACGAACGGCGCGATCGGTTTGCAACCTTAAAATTCCTTAAGATGGCTGAATTGAGTTCAGCCATTTGACATGTTTTATGTCATTCAAACGTAGTTACGGTAGAGCATAGCAACTAGAGAGACTGTTCTGAGTAGGCACATCACCTATTGCATTATAAAATTCTGCCACCTTTCTAGGTTCGACACTATAATGATGGTTTCTGCAACCCGAAGCAGCTGTATAGCAGGCTAAGTCACGCATCTTGGACTATTTAGCATCGACGTATTACCTTTTCATGACTACAGTAGAGAAAAGACGTGCAATTTTTGTCAGAAAGGCTACAATCGGAGTCATCTTGACAAAGTCCTAATGATGAGTTTCATCTTTGATGCCTCTACCTACCCTGTCTTTCGGGGAAGCAGTGTGCCTCTCTTTGTCACTGTTAGCGGATCATTATTTGGTAGAACTCTACCTCCGCAAGACTCTGTTAACAGTTGGCCAGTCTAGAAATAGATTGTGCTATTCTCTGGTTTTCATTGTTGTTTTAATTTTTCACCTAAGGAGCATGAGGAGCGCGGCATGACCCAGGCCAACGACGTACTCGAACCTATTGATCAGTCTGAGGGCGAAGAATTTGAGCTCTTGCTTGACGATGAAGGAGATGACGACCTTTTTGATGCTCAGTCTGATGATGAAGACGGAAAATCACCAAAGGGTAAGTCAAACCGTCGCCGTGGTGCCCAAGCCAAGAAAAAGCATTACACCGAGGATTCCATCCGCCTCTACTTGCAAGAGATTGGGCGCATTCGGCTACTGCGAGCAGATGAAGAAATTGAGCTAGCGCGTAAGATCGCCGACCTGCTGGAATTAGAGCGTATTCGCGAACAGTTGATACGCGACCTCGATCGTGAACCTCAGGACAAAGAGTGGGCTAGTGCAGTCGATATGCCATTGCCAGCCTTCCGCCATCGTCTTCATTTAGGGCGTCGAGCTAAAGACAAAATGGTTCAATCTAACTTGCGATTGGTAGTATCCATCGCGAAGAAGTATATGAACCGAGGGTTATCCTTCCAAGACTTAATTCAAGAAGGAAGCCTGGGTCTGATTCGAGCCGCTGAAAAGTTTGACCACGAAAAAGGCTATAAGTTCTCCACCTACGCAACATGGTGGATTCGTCAGGCCATTACACGGGCGATCGCAGACCAATCTCGCACCATTCGTCTGCCCGTCCACCTCTACGAAACCATTTCTCGCATCAAGAAGACCACCAAGCTCCTCTCTCAGGAAATGGGCCGCAAACCCACTGAAGAAGAAATAGCAACTCGCATGGAAATGACCATCGAGAAACTGCGGTTTATTGCCAAGTCGGCTCAACTGCCTATCTCACTGGAAACTCCAATTGGTAAGGAAGAAGATTCCCGCCTGGGTGACTTCATCGAGTCCGATGGTGAAACGCCAGAAGATCAGGTTTCCAAGAACTTGCTGCGAGAAGATTTAGAAAACGTGTTGGGTACCCTCAGCCCTCGCGAACGTGACGTACTTCGCCTCCGCTACGGCCTGGATGACGGACGGATGAAAACGCTGGAAGAAATCGGCCAGATTTTCAACGTCACTCGCGAGCGAATTCGCCAGATCGAAGCAAAAGCGCTCCGCAAACTGCGTCACCCCAACCGCAATAGCGTTCTGAAAGAATATATCCGGTAAGATTCGGATTCATCCATTCTGTCGTGCCATGAAATCGCCCTCTCAGAGAGTGTTTCATGGCACGTACTGTTTATGGAAAGATTGGTTGATTTTTGTTGCAGGTCAGTAACGCCTTTCCAGAAGATTCTTGTAAGTGAGAAAATGGACTGAAGCAAGAGGTGGAGTGAAGACCTTTAAATTCATGAACATCAAGCAAGCACCCCCTGCAATCCAGTCACCTGTTTCGCTCGAAAAAGCCATCCTGATCGCGCTTCGGCAAGGAGAACGCAATCGGGGAGAGCTATCTGATCTGATGGGTCAGCCCTATACTCTACTGGTTCCAGCATTAGATGCGTTGCTCAGCAGAGGGCTGATTGAGAGTTACTTTTATACCAATGGCAAATTACCCGTTTTGACCTATCGATTGCGATCGCCCCACGCCACTCCTGGAAAGGTCACTCCACCGCCGCCACCGCTCAATCCGCATCTATAAGGATCGTGGATTTAATAAAACCCGAAACTTAATTTTGGAAAGCGCGGCTGAGCCGCGCTTTCCAAAATTAAAAATTTGGTTTTAATTTATTCATGATCCTAAGGGGACTGGGGGCTTCGCCCCCAGCCAGGGGTTCCACCCCTGCACCCCTAATCCAGATAGCTATGGCTATACGACCTGGCTAATCAAGCGGGCTTGTCCGATCTCGCGACGAGTCACTTTACCATTTGCATCAACCAGCCGCAGGTACTTTAGACCCACGTCTTCTACTTTGTATTGAATGCCGTCAACCTCTACCGTGTCTCCAGCAACAATGTCTGTGGCTATGCCCAAACCATTTGCTTCAAACTGCTGTTGACGATCGATTAACCCCTGTAATAAAGCTAACTGCTGCTCTAATTCATGCAGGCGATCGCGTCGTAGAATTCGCTCAGTCCATTCTCGATGTTGAGGGCTGCCTGACTGGCCAAGTTTCCGTTCTCGCAACGGTAGATTGGTATTGACCAGCAGCCAGCACTTAGGATTCAAAAAATCAGGTTCAATCCGAACTCCAGGGGGTGCGACGTCCCCTAGGGACTGGACGGACTCGATTTGAGCCAGAAGATTTTCACGTTCAGCTAATAAATTAGGGCTAACCATAATCAATGCGATTGAAAATTGCTTAAACGCAACGATATCAAGGTTCAGGCTGCTTGTCTCATTTCTGTCATCTAATGCAACGTGAATTCGTAGGACTGAGTGCTGAGGACTGAGTGCTGAGCCTTGTCCCCTTCTCAGTCCTCAGTCCTCAGCACTTCGAGAAGTCCTATTTGATTCGTGAAACCGATCAATTGTGAACGCGCCCGTCCGAAGGGCAGGGACTTTCACAACTGATTTAGAATCGCTATATAGCAGTCCTAAATCGATTGTGAGATAAATGAGTTGTAAGAAGCACACTCCTTCGAGGTATGCTTCTCACAACTCGTTTGAGACTGCTATAAGTAGGTGGTCTTAGTCAAATATAAAACCCAAAAACCTGCGCCCCCCGCGCAGCAGGGGGCGCAGATTTTTGGGTTTTATATTTAATTGAGGTACTTTACTTAGCAGTCTCAGATTTTGATCTTCTATTGGCCTGAAGAAAAGTAGGAGTCTTGCTCCGAGGAAGCCACCTCGTTTCCTTCGTATTTAAGACTCACGTTCATTAAACTGTATGCCCGAACTACCGACCTTTCGTGACCCATCTTTGCTTCAGCGTGCGCTTACCCACCGTTCCTTTATCAACGAGCATCCGGGAGCTGGTGAGCACAACGAACGGCTGGAATTTTTAGGAGATGCAGTGCTGAACTTCTTAAGCGGTGAGTTTCTCTACAAGCAATACCCTGATAAGCCAGAAGGAGAACTGACGCCTCTCCGATCAGCCTTGGTGGATGAGAAACAACTGGCAGAATTTGCGATCGCCCTCCATCTGAATGCTCCCGGCCTAATGCGATTAGGGCGTGGTGCCGAACTGGAAGGAGGGCGGCAAAACCCAAATTTGCTCAGCAGTGCTTTTGAAGCCGTGATTGGAGCCTATTTTTTAGATACTGATTCCAATTTAGATAAAGTCCGCGACTATGTAAAACCGTTGTTTAGCACCGTAGTCGATAAACTGGTAATCTCAGCCCCCAGTATCAACTACAAAAGTCGGTTTCAAGAGTGGGCACTGGCTCATTTAGGCGAGAATCCCAAATATGCCATTACAGATCAGTGTGGCCCCGACCACGCGAAGGAATTTACCGCAGAAGTGTGGGTTAAAGACGTTAAATATGGAGAAGGCAAAGGTCGTCGCAAGCAAGATGCCGAGAAGGGAGCTGCCGAAGATGCGCTGAGAAAATTGGGAACGCTATATGATGGTGCAAGTGTTCTACTCTAGTAATCAGGGTGAGATGCGCCCATTCTTGCCAGAACACAAAATGCATCGAGTGAAATGAAGGCCGTTCGGTATGGAAATTTTGTCGATTACGCTGAAAAACTTTAAGTCCCATAGCGATCGCCACTTTCAGTTTCAACCCGGCACTAATGCCATCTGCGGGGAAAACGGGGCTGGAAAAACCAGCATTTTGGAAGCGATCGCCTGGACATTGTTTAACTACCGGGGTGCTTACAAAAATGAAGACCTGATTCGCAACGGGGCAGGCAGCGCGCAGGCCATGATTGCCTTTATTTCAAATCAGGATGGCCGCACTTATGAAATTCAACGCTGCACCACCAAAGGCTACACCATTTACGATCCGCAACTGGATCAACGGTTGGAATACAAACACATTGAAGAAGAAGTGATGCCCTGGCTGCGGCAGCATCTAGGCGTCGCACCGGGAACCGATCTGGGAAAGCTATTTGCCAATACGATCGGCGTTCCACAAGGCACCTTCACGGCAGATTTTTTGCAAGCGCCCGAAAAGCGCAAACCGATCTTTGATGCCATCTTGAAAGTGGAGGAATATCGACAGGCAAACCAGGAACTTTTGGGTCTGGAGAAATACGCCAAAGTCGAAGTTGAAAGCCTGGAACGGGCGATCGCGCAATATGACGAAACGCTGCGCGATTTAGAACCGCTGCAACAGCGGCGGCAAACCCTGAGCAACGAGATTGCACAGGAAGAAGCCACCCTCCACCAACTGCAAACCACCTTAGCGACCTTGCAAGTTGAGAAAGATGCGCTCACGGCTCAGGCGAAACAGGTGCAGCAGCTTGAAACAAAATTGCAGCAGCTAAGCGTTCAAGCTGAGGGCAAGCGACAGGCGAATCACCTGTTGGAACAGACGGTTGAACGCGCCAAACAGGCTGTTGAAGTTTGCGAATTAAATCGGCCAGGATACAACGCCTTTCTGCAAGCCGAAATGGCGTTGAAAGACTTGGGACAGCAGACCAAGCAGCGACAGACGTTGCTGAAACAGCGAGAGAGTAAGCAGAAATTGTTGATAGAGCGTCAAACGGAGTTCACCAAACTGACGCTGCAATTAGAGCAACTGAGCAAGGCGCAGGCGGACATCGAACAGTTACAGCCTGCGATTCAACAACAGCTTGCGCTAGAACAACAGCAAACGGCGATCGCCGATCAGTTTGAATATCTGCACACCTGTAAACTGGAATATCAAACATTAACGAAACAGCTAACGAAATTCCAAACAGAGCAAACAAAATTAATCAACGAGATTGAAAAATTACGCTCCCTGGAAGCTGTTGTTACGAATATTCCAGAGTTAGAACAACGCCGCGATCGCATTCAAGAACAGCTCAGCCGAATTGAAGCCGCCAAACAATTTGAAGCAGATTTGCGGCAGTTAGTAAATGCTGGAGAGGAGAAGCGCGATCGCCATCAAATTAAAGCCGATCAAGCATTAGAGATTTTGCGATCGATGCAGCAAACTGTACCTCTCTTAGCAACAGCTTCGGTTGACTCTGCGCTGGATGCCATTCAAGCCGGAGTGGATTTGAATACGGAACTTCTGCATACACTGCACTACATCCTGGCCGATCTGGCGGAACAAACGTCAGTGGCCAAGCTGAAGCAACAGTCCTATGAACTGAAGTTGCAATTAGAGGGTGCGAATCGCCAGCGGGCTGAAGTGCTAAATCTACCTGCCAAACTGGAGCAGCAGCTTAATTTACGCGATGAAATTGAACAAATCCAGCAACACCTCCAACACCTCCAGGCACAACTGGCAACGGAACTAGATTGGCAAGAACGGCGATCGCACCTTTCAGCTCAACTGATGCAGTTGAGTGATCCCCGTGGTCGCGCTCAGCTTTTAGCGCGCGAGCTTCAGCAACAGTCCCGGATTCAAGAAAGCCATGCGCAACTGCAACGTGTGCAGATTGGCATCCAAAATGACATTGCTCAATTAGACGCCCAACTGCTGCAATTTGACGAACTGGAAACCCAGATTGAACACCAGCAACAACAAAAGCAGATTTATCAACCGAACTATTTAACGTATCTCCAGCATCAAAAGGATGCCGAAAATCTGCCTGCGCTAGAGGCCGACTTGGAGGTAACAACTGCGACGCTTCAGCAGCTTACAGAGACATACCTCCAGCTCAAAACCGAGTACGACCAGATTGCCGCAGACTATGATCCCCAACGCTATCAGCAGATTGAGTCGCTGTATACTGAAACGCGCAGTCAGACCGATCGCATTTTGGGCAGTTTGCCTCAGCAGCGCAAGTTGCTCAACGAACTGGATACACAGCTTGCTAGCCTAAACGCTGTGGCAGAAAAGCGCGATCGCGCCCAGGTTGACCTGAAACAGCGGGAACGGATTCGCCGCTTCATTACCTTTGCCCGCAAAACCTACAAAGAAGCAGGGCCACGCATTGCTGAACGCTATGTGCAAGCAATCTCGCGGGAAGCCGATCGCCTCTTCCGCGAGTTAATGAATCGCCCTAATGTCGCGCTGGAGTGGAACCGAGAGTACGAAATTCTGATCCAGGAAGGTGCCCATAACCGCCGCTTTATTAACCTTTCGGGGGGTGAGCAAATGTGTGCGGCCCTAGCCGTGCGGTTGGCCTTACTGCGCGTTCTGGCTGACATTGATATCGCTTTCTTTGACGAACCCACGACGAATATGGATCGTCCCAGACGCGAGAGTTTAGCAGAGGCGATCGCCAATATTAAAACCTTCCGTCAACTGTTTGTGATTAGCCACGACGACACCTTTGAGAAGGTAACGGAAAACGTCATTTTTGTAGAACGAGAACCTGGTTAACCAGCAATTCTCATGATGCAAATGGTGGCCGTGCAAGTTCCCTGCGGTGAACTTGCACGGCCACCATTGCGGTTTTGCACGCCCGTCGGGCGTGCAAAACCTGTAATGGGTTTCAAAATGGGAATTGCTACTGGTTAACGTGAGTCTCCAACAAGGGGTAGTAGTGCGCTGCACTACTACCCCTTGGAAAAACAAAAAGAAAACACGTTTTCTTAGGAATTCGACTGAAATGGCGCAATCAAATTCAATCTAGTTGCTCTGAACTAGTTGCTTTGATGCTGGTAATCTGCTTGACAGGTCGCTAAAATACGCTGATCGTTTTCGCTGACTGCCGAAATCCGGTGAAATCCTTCTAAGCCAGCAGGAACAGCCGTTTCACCTGTTGCCGACGCGACCGAAGATTGACGGTCAAGCGCAACCGAGTAGGGATGAACCGACTGATCGTAGCTGTCTACGATATTGAGAGCAAGGCGATCGGGTTGAAACTCGCCGTTAAAACAGTCAAACGAGGAGTACGGCATATAAAAAGCCCCGACAACCTGACTGTTGTTAACTGCAAACACCATATACGCAGAACCCATCTGATCGGGTTCTGCCGATTGACCATATAGATAAACCCCGTTTGGCAGCGATCGCAGACTAGCATTCGATCCTGCTGTCGCTTGAGACAGGTGAGTTTGAACGGGTTCCACTCTGGCCTCAGCGGCCTGAGTTGGAAGATAGGGCACAGCCATTGCCAATCCCACGGTGACAAATAGCCCAGTCAACGGCTTTTCAAAACGATTCATCGTTGAACCACGGCTTGCTGCTACGCGACCAAATACACGATTGAATAACGTCATCATCCTCTTCCCCCACTCAACACTAGAAAAATATAAATAAATAAAATTTGTAGCTATCATCACTCTACAAGAGAGCCTATGAGCGATTGAAGAGCCTTGTGTAAGACTTTACATACAACCGAAACAACGCTTAATACCTTGAAACAGGTTGTCCAAATGTTTGCCTTACACCTAGAGCTACAACAGCATCCCGCACGATTCCAGAAATAAAGTCAATCACTGACGGATCTTTTCCAAATACAAGGCAGATGCTCAGAACTGACTCTAAAAGCGACATTACACACTAAGTTGATAGTAGAACAAACCCGCTGTTTGCACCTCATTCTGACGACTCACCCGGTTGGATGAGTTTCTCCTTCTGAGGGAAGAATGGGTCATTTACTGAAAATGCCTAGCTAGTAACACTTTGCCACAGCCATGTATAAGATCCATAGAACAGGTCAGCCAAGTCAAAAAATATACAAAGCTTACTCGTCGAATTACTGAATGGCGATCGCAACCAGGCGTATAGGTATTTCCAATGGCCCAACCTATTGCACATGCAAAACACGCCCTCCAAAATTGGCCATGCTCCAGGGTTTGCTGAGGTGGAAATCGCTACCTAAAAGTTCACGTAAATTCAATAGCGCGATCGTAGCCGCCCGACGGGCGGCTGCAATCGCGCAAACTGGCGTCTCCTAAATCGCGTAGGGGACTAATTTGCCCATTTGTCGAATTCACATTAAAAGTTCGGAGTTTGGGAGTATTCCCAAGCTTGAAGAACCCTGGACAATGATAGGTATTACATGTTGGGTTCAGAGGTGGATCATGGGATTAGGTCTTTTAGTAGACGGGAAATGGGTGAGCGATCGCGAGCAGGAAGATACCAAAGGGCGCTTTATTCGACCTGACACTACATTTCGCGATCGCATTACTGCTGATGGTTCCAGTGGCTACAAAGCTGAAGCGGGACGGTATCATCTGTATGTCTCTCTAGCCTGCCCCTGGGCGCATCGCACGTTAATTATGCGTCAGATCAAAGGATTAACCGACGCGATTTCCGTGTCCATTGTTGATCCCGTAATTGACCAGAACGGCTGGGAATTTTCTGACGCACCGGGCAGCATTCCCGATACGGTGAATCAGGCTCACTACCTCTGGGAGGTCTATGCCAAAGCTGACCCACGCTATAGCGGACGGATTACGGTTCCCGTTCTTTGGGACAAACAGACGAATGCGATCGTCAACAACGAATCGCGCGACATTATTCGAATGCTCGATACTCAGTTTGGGGCGATCGCAACGAACAACATCGACCTTTATCCTGAACCGCTGCAAGCCAAAATTGATGAAACCATTACGGCTATCTACCAGCCAATTAACAATGGCGTGTATCGGGCTGGCTTTGCGACCTCCCAAGCCGCTTATGAAGAAGGCGTGACCGATTTATTCGAAGCGCTTGACCACTGGGAATCCGTTTTGGAACATCAGCGATATCTGTGCGGCAATCAACTGACGGAAGCCGACATCTGTATGTTCACAACCCTGCTACGATTTGATGCCGTTTACTACGTCCATTTCAAATGCAACCTGCGCCGGATTGTAGACTATCCCAACCTGTGGGGCTATTTGCGAGATATCTACCAATATCCTGGCGTTAAAGAAACCTGCAACTTAGAACATATTAAACAGCACTACTACAAGAGCCACCCCAAAGTGAACCCCACCCGGATCGTTCCCAAAGGGCCAATTATTGATTTTGAAGGAGAGCATGGGCGAGGGGAATAGGGTGTTGGGTGTTGGGTATGGGATGTTGGGTGTGGGTGTATTTTTAGCTTCCCCATCTCCCCCATCCTCCCCATCCCCTCCATCCTTTCCATCATCCTTGTCTTTCCTCTCCGACTCCTGACTCCTGACTCCTGACTCCTGACTCCTAACTAAAGCCCACTCTTCATCACCAGCGGCCCTTCTGGAGAAAACGGAGCGCTGGCTGACTCTAAGGTGATTCGCAGTTCCGAGGCGTCTAGATTTGGGATGGTAGAGGGGAGCGTCAGTTGGGCTTGCGTTTCCCCGTTGGCATTTGTTTCGAACTGACCGCAATAGGTAACGCTTTGCCCCGCGACGGCCCACAGACGGTACGTTTTGCCCGATGGTGGCTCTGGCAGGTTGTGAATGGCCAGAAGCACCTGTCCCTGCTCAGGATTAATCGCGATGCGACCGTTGGCCGTATTCTCTACCCCCGTTAGCGTGTGAATAGCGGTATTGGGCTGCTGCAACATCTGGCTGATCACCTGAGCTTCTTTCAGGTCTTGTCGCAATCGATAGTTTTCGACGGCTAGATTCACAGCCAGAAGAATGGCGGCAGCGGCACTGCCAAAGCTAATCCAGGTGAGGGGCGATCGCTGACGCACCACTCTCAACGCAGGTCTGGATGAGGAAACAGTTGACACCGAACGATCTGAACTCGCCTGAGCCGCGTCGAGGATGGCCGATCGTAGGTGAGGCGGTGGGTCTACGTTGGGAAGGGCATGAGGCATGAGGTTCAAAACATCTCTTAATCGATCAACGTCCTGCTTGAGATCAGGGTTGGTCTCTAACACATGCTCAAACCTCTCAGCCTCGTCAGGGCTAAGATGGCCAAGCACATAATCTGTCATCGATTCCTCCCAATTTTCAGGAAGTGAAGGTCTAACCATAGCGCACTAGTACATTAAACAAAGTCTTGAAGCATTTGCCGCAGCCGCAGTAAGCCCTGTCGAGATCGGGTTTTGACCGTTCCCAACGGAGTCCCCAACCGTTTCGCAATTTCAGTTTGGCTTAACCCTTCGTAGTAGGCGATTTCTAATACCTGCCGTTCAGTATTGGGCAGTTTGTCTAACGCATCTCGAATCAGCTGCGATCGCTCATCCACAGAAGCCTGTTCCAACGGGGTAGAGGCGGTTGTATCTGTACCCAACAGTTGCCCCCATCGCTGGAAAAATCGGGTACGCGTCTGGCGCGATCGCAGCTTATCAATCGAGCGAGAGCGCGTCATCGTAATCAGAAAATTGCTGAGCGATCCCCGATTGGGATTATAGATATCCCGGTTCCATAAGTTTAAAAAGATATCTTGCGTGATCTCTTCCGCTTCTTCTGTATTCGCCAGAATTTTGAGCGCCAAACCATACACCAGTCTGGCATATCGGTCATAGAGCGTCCCCAATGCGTCGATCTGTCCTGCTCTGAGCGCCTGGATTAGTTCTAGATCGCTCACCTGGGACGATGACACAACAGATTCGGGCTGATCAAACTCAGGTTGCATTATGTCTGAAGGAAAAACGCTGAAGGGGGCCGGGGCGCAAGAGGACATTAATTCCATTTCGCCACTGATCGTACAGGTTTACGGGAAGTACAGAGACACAATTAAATGCAAACCTCCGCAGGGTGTATGCTGCACCCTGCGGGGCGGGGCATACACCCTTTAGAGTTCTAATCATGTCTAACTACTGATATACGCTGGACGATGCGCCATTGGATTTATTTTTCCACCTGTAATTTTTTCAGGTTTTGAGAACAGAGGTGCAAATTCCTTAAAATCACGTGAATTCGATAGTGCCAATTCAGTCGCGCGACGCGCGGCTGAATTGGCACAGAAACGTGG
>DATNPS010000030.1:0-3743 GCA_036703095.1 Crinalium sp.
TCACGAATACTTTCACGGCGATAACGGGGCTGGAATTGGAGCTAGCCATCAAACCGGATGGACTGGTCTGATTGCCGCTATGATCCTCCAGAATGCAGACCATCGAGTGCAGGAAAAGACCCATGGAAACCCTTAAAAAACACCTCCCTGAATATCTGATGGAAGCCGCTCTACTGGGGTTATTCATGATTTCGGCAGGTGTCTTTACCATCCTGTTTGAATACCCCAACTCTCCCGTGTATCAGGCGATCGCCAATGGAGATCTCCGTCGATTTCTGATTGGAATTGCAATGGGAACAATGGCGATCGCGCTGATCTATTCTCCCTGGGGCAAACAGTCTGGCGCTCACATGAATCCAGCCGTGACGTTAACGTTTTACCGATTGGGAAAGGTGCGATCGCTTGATGCTCTCTTCTATGTGTTATTTCAGACTTTAGGAGGGTTAATCGGTGTTTATTTAGTCAGTCTGGTCTTTACTCAAGTCTTTACCCAACCACCTGTTAACTATATTGTCACCGTTCCCGGTCGCTTAGGTTGGATGGGTGCTCTAGTGGGTGAATTGCTGATTGCTTTCATTATGATGATGACCGTGTTACTAATCAGCAACAATAAAAAGTTAAACTCCTATACCGGATTGTTTGCAGGATGTTTAGTGATGCTCTACGTCACCTTTGAAGCTCCCTTTTCTGGCTTTGGGATGAATCCTGCCCGCAGTTTTGCATCTGCTTTTCCATCTCAAATTTGGACGTCATTTTGGCTTTATCTCATCGTTCCTCCAATCGGTATGGGACTAGCCGCAGAGCTGTATCAATTCCTCTTTGGCAAACGAGCAGTGAAGTGCGCCAAACTTCACCACAACAATCACAAACGCTGCATTTTTCGCTGTAACTACAATCGTAACGGAACGGTTGACCTGAGCGATCGCCTGCTAAATTAACCAACCATGAAAGGACACCCCTCATGACAACTCATTCCCATTACGATGTCATCATTATTGGTACAGGAGCAGGGGGTGGTACGTTGGCTTACCAGCTTGCCCCCAGCGGCAAAAAAATTTTGGTACTGGAACGAGGAACTTTTCTGCCCAGAGAAAAGGAAAATTGGAGTGCAAAGGAAGTCTATCAGCAAGAGCGATATCACACCCAGGAACAGTGGTTGGATGTCAACGACAAAGCTTTTCGTCCAGCTATGAATTACTGGGTGGGGGGCAATACAAAAGTCTACGGTGCGGCTCTGCTGCGAATGCGTGAACAGGACTTTGAACCAGTCCAGCACAAGGATAGCATTTCGCCAGAATGGTCGCTCAAGTACAGCGATTTTGCTCCCTACTACCTCCAGGCTGAGCAACTCTACGACGTGCATGGACAGGCAGGCATTGACCCGACCGAACCTCCTAGAAGCCTGCCCTATCCCTATCCTGCCGTTGGCCACGAACCCCGGATGCAACAGCTTGCCGATGCCTTTACTCACGCGGGTCTGCATCCGTTTCATCTGCCCCTTGGATTAAAGCTCAATGAAGTAGATAAGACATTGGGAAACTGCATTCGCTGTAATACCTGTGATGGGTTTCCCTGCTTAACTCACGGCAAAGCCGATGCGGATGTCAACTGCATTCAGCCGATTCGGCAAAACGCTAACATTACATTATTGACAGAAGCCAAAGTCACCCGACTGCACACCAGTTCTTCTGGACGCGAAGTGACGCAGGTGGAAGCAGAAATTCACGGAGAAGCGCAATTTTTCACAGGTGACATCGTAGTGGTTGCCTGTGGTGCCATTAACTCCGCCGCGTTGTTGCTCCGTTCCGCCAACGATCAGCACCCCAATGGTTTAGCAAATTCTTCTGACCAGGTGGGGCGGAATTTGATGAAGCATGTTTGCACGGCATTGGTGCAACTGAGCACAACCCCCAATCCGGCAGTCTATCAAAAAACAATTTGCATCAGTGACTTTTACTGGGGCGAACCTGATTTTCCTTACCCGATGGGTTTAGTGCAAAATACTGGAAACGTTCTGGCAGATATGCTGCCAGCAGAAGCCCCCGCACTGTTAGCGCCATTATTAAAATTACGACCGGGAGCCGAATTGAAAACGGTCGCCGATCGCACCGTTGGTTGGTGGTTACAAACCGAAGACCTGCCCGACACCGCTAATCGAGTGCGAGTGAATGGCGATCGCCTTTACTTAGATTACAAACCCAATAATCTAGAAGCCAGCGATCGGTTAATCAAACGGTGGGTTGGCATTCTCAAACAGGTTGATCGGGCAGAACACTGTATTCCCTTCAGTATCTATCCACGCAATATGGTGACCATCCAAACGGTAGGACACCAATGTGGAACCTGCCGCTTTGGCGAAGATCCGACAACTTCTGTACTGAATTTAGACTGTCGCACCCATGATGTGGAAAATCTCTATGTTGTCGATGGCAGCTTTTTCCCGTCCAGTTCTGCCGTAAATCCGACTCTGACCATTATTGCCAATGCTTTACGGGTGGGCGATCGTTTACTAGAACAACTGAAGTAAGTAGGCAAGCCTAATTAAACCAAACCCAGAAAACCGGGGGAGTGCCCCTCCGGGGCACTCCCCCGGTTTTTCTATCTAATGTTTAATTGTGCCTACCTACTTAGTAGATTGCGTATTTAAAGTAAAGGCGATCGTCTCAGTCTGATGGTGTGATTGGGCCATCGAGTTACCAGGAATAGGCGATCTAGCTTCGGCAGATATTGAACAATGCATCAGCCTATCCTGTTCTTGGAGTTGGAGAGCGGCTGCAATTACAGCAACTTGCTGACCGATGGCAGGAGAGAGGCGATCGTCAAATTAACTCACTGTATATAAACTCAAATGCCTAGCAGATTAGCTCTCAACGGTCGGCTCAGGCAAATGGTTACGCTACTGACCGTTGCCATACTGTACTCTGTCGCTCATACTCCAACATGGTTTCTACCCTGTGAGCGGTTTCGGAGCTGAAATAACGCTCTAACAACCACAATGCTAAATCCAGACCAGATGTAACCCCTCCTGCCGTGACTATGTCACCATCATCAACGACGCGAGCGTGAATAATCTCTGCACCTGCCGCTTTCAGATCTTCAATTGCCCCATGGTGAGTAATGGCTGGACGACCGGAAAGAATTCCTGTTGCGGCAATCAACATTGCGCCTGTACAGACAGATGCAATTGTGGTTCCATTTCGATGTAGGTGTGCGATCGCAGCAGGTATTTTGCCTCGCTCAACTTCAGCCCTAACCCCTTGCAGTGCACGACCAACCCATCCTCCACCTGGCACGAGTAAAATATCTGGGTTTTGATCGAGTTCAAGCTTGGCATCAGGCTGAACGCACAGTCCATGAGCCGCAGTAATTTCTGTAGGATCTTCTAGTGTTACGAGTTCAACTTTTACATCAGAGCCAATTACTGTCGCACGTTGAAACACTTCAAATGGGGCGATCGCATCAAGCTCGTCAAATCCATTGAAGATGATGATTTGCACTTTTATCATGCTGAGTACCATTCGCTTTTATTGCGTCTTATGGCAAGTCGATAGTGAGGCAACTAATAATTCTCCGGATTATATAGCAATCGAGGGGTTAGTTAGGATGGGGTGCAGGGGTGGAACCCCTGGCTGGGGGCGCAGCCCCTATACCCCCTGTCCTAACCATCTCAACGGTCGCTATATTTGGTTTTTATCTTCACGAAAAGCAGGGGCAGACGAGAAGATGATCGGCTTACCTTCCAC
>DATNPS010000508.1:0-10929 GCA_036703095.1 Crinalium sp.
ATTCGATAGCGCCATTTCACCCGCCCGACGGGCGGGTGAAATGGCGCAAAATGGTGTCCCGGGCGACGCGCGGGACACCATTTTGCGCATTCGTCGAATTCACGTCAGTTCAAAATTCCAGAAGACGAAGTACGTCGCCTAGCCAACAATTCTCATTTTGAAGCCGATTGAGAGTTTGGCTCGTCCGACGGACGAGCCAAACTCTCAATCGGTGGTAGTGCAACTTCGCCTACGGCGAGGTTGCACTACCACCGATTACATATTGAGAATTGCTGTCGCCTAGCGACTGAAGTCGCGGTTACCTAAACCCAGTCTGCTTCGTAGATTTGGGACTTGAAATCTGCTTCTAGAAGGTTTGATCAGGTATCGGTGGTTTCAACGGCCACACGTCCTAAAAACCCAGACTTTAAATATTCAGGAATCGTCGGGCAGTCTCCCAAATGGCATCCTGTACATCTCCCAGGGCATGATCGCTCTTGAGTTCGACTAGCTCTACCCAAGGACGTTGAGCGGCATAATCACGACTGGCCTGGATGGGGATGACCTCATCCTGCTGACCATGCAAGATCAGAGTGGAAATCGGTCGCTGGAGGCTGTTTTCCTCATATTGCTGTGCGTCGGTCACAAACTCATAGTGCAATGGCAATTGCCGCTGTTGCGCATAGTGATAGACCGATAAGTAGTGGTCATCCTGCCACTGCTTTACCTGGGCCGTTCCCAACCTGGGCAACCAGTGGTCGAGGAACCCAAAAGCAGGAGCCAACAGCACCAACTGCTGTACCTGCGGGTGGCGATCGCCCAACCAGGCGGCAGTCAACCCACCAAAGCTAGAGCCAATCAGGGTGATGGGTGGCGTTAAGAATGGCAATTTGGCCTCAATTTGCTCGATCTGGCGAGTGAGGGTGAGGTGCGAAAAGTCGTCTTGATTGAGGTCGGGAACCCAGAGCGGCAGGTTGAGTGTTTGGAAGCGATCGCTTAAATACTGCGCTTTGGCCGATTGAGGGCCAGATGCAAATCCATGCAGATAAATGTACGATCCCATCATGCCAACCCAGCCCCTCACCAAAACCTTTTGATTTACGTCCCTGAGGGGCAAAGCACACCCTTGGGGTTTTATTTACAGTTCGTTCTCAAATTTAAGGTATGTCCAATTCTCTTGCGAAACAAGTCATTTTAATTACGGGTGCCTCAACGGGCATCGGGGCAGCACTGGCTGAGTTGCTGGCTCAACGCTATTCCGGAATTAGCCTCGTGTTGGCCGCCCGTAGTTTAGAGAAGTTGGACGCGATTGCTGAGCGATGCCGTAAGGCGGGTGCTGATGTGCTGACGGTATCAATCGATATTTCCCAGACCGATGCGGCGATCGCTCTGGCTCAAAAAGCGCTACAGCACTTTGGTCGGGTGGATGCCTTGATCAACAATGCGGGATATGGTCAGATGGGTGCGCTGGAGCTGATTTCTCCAGAGTTTGCTGAACGGCAGTTTGCGGTAAATGTGCTTGGCCCCCTGGCGCTTACCCGAACTTTGATTCCGGCCATGCGAGAGCAGGGACAGGGCCGCATTATTAACATCAGTTCGCTGGGAGGACGGTTGGCCTTCCCACTCGGCGGGCTGTACAGCGCTTCCAAGTTTGCCATTGAGGGCTTGAGCGATACGTTGCGCATGGAACTGTCGCCCTTCAATATTCGAGTCAGCGTGGTTGAACCTGGCCCCGTTCGTACCCCGTTCCTGGACGTGATTAAACAAGGCGTTGAGCAATCGGCACCCGACGCTCAAAAAACACCCTATCGAGCTGCGTATGAGAAGCTGGAACGATTGGAACAGCAGCTTGATCGGCAGGCATGGACATCAGAACAGGTGGCAGAGGTGGTTGTGAAAGCCCTGTGCGATCGCCATCCTCGCCCTCGTTATATTGCTGCGACTGGAGGGAATATTCTCATCTTCTTGATGACCAAGGTCTTGCCAACCTGGATAGTGGACGTCTTCTGGAAGCGATTCTACGGGGTGGATCTGGTTGCGAAGGAGTGGCAAAGCAGAGGAAATTGAACAGCATATCTAAGGGCTGGGGAGAGTGGTGGTTAAAACCGCCGCTACCCATACCAAACCTGCTAAGGATGGTGATTTTAATAAAACCTGAAACTTAATTTTGGAACATGCGGCAGAGCCACACGTTCCAAAATTACAAATTTGGTTTTAATTTATCCATGATCCTAAGAGCAGGTTCAACAGCTCCAGTCCGCTTCGCAGACTTCCTTTAGGTAGCCGCAACTTTAGTCGCTAAGCGATATTCCCCAATAATGAACAATCGAACAAAGCGCAATTTGTGCGAATGTTATTGTTTGTTATCCAAGCTAATCCGCAACACGGAATATCGCGGCAAAATGCAGATAGAGCTTGCTAGTTTCTGCGGTTTCTTTGATTAGCGATTAGAATTTATAGTCTTAAATTCAAATTTAAAGTTTTATTTATGGACTTACTGGAGTACCAGGCCAAAGAATTATTTCGTCAAATGGGCATTCCAGTGCTGCCCTCCCAGCAAATTAATCATCCCAAAGATCTGAAAGGCTTAAAGATTCCCTACCCTGTCGTACTGAAATCCCAGGTTTATACGGGGGGACGGGGCAAGGCCGGGGGCATTCGGTTTGTCGAAAACACAATTGATGCCGTTGCAGCCGCTCAAACCATTTTTCATCTGCCGATTGTTGGCCAATATCCAAAGGTCATTTTGGCGGAGGCCAAGTATGAATCAGACCGGGAACTCTATCTGGCTGTGGCGTTAGACCAATCTAGCCGTCGCCCGATCTTGTTGGGGTCGCAGGAAGGTGGCATTGAGATTGAATCGGTGATTGCCAACATGCAGCGGGTGATTGTCGATCAGGAGTTTTCGCCCTTCTATGCTCGCCGACTGGCCCTCAAGATGGGATTGCAGGGTGAACTGATTCAGTCGGTCAGCCAGATGGTGGAAAAAATGTATCGGCTGTTTGTCCAAAACGATTTGGATCTGGTTGAAATTAATCCGCTGGCGGTTAGCCCAACGGGTGAACTTATGGCGCTAGACGGCAAGGTGACGGTCAATGATGATGCCCTGGGTCGCCATGAGGATCTGGCTACTCTAACAAATGTTCTAGGTTCAGATGCTAAAACCGCGATCGCCCCTCCGGTTGGGTTGGACGTGGTGGAATTGGAAGGAACGATCGCCATTCTGGGAAACGGGGCAGGATTAACCATGTCCACTCTGGATTTGGTGAATCGGGCCGGAGGCAAACCGGCCATGTTCCTCAATGTCGGCGCTGAATGTCGCTATGACTATCTCGGCAGTTCATTTCCCGATCGCATCAGCCAGGGATTAGAGACGATCCTGCAAAATAAAAACGTTCGAGCCGTACTCGTTAACATTTTGGCGAATGTGACGCCCTGTGGTGACATTGCGGAGGCAATTACAACGTTTCTGCAACAGCACAGCTACGGCAAGTCTGTTCCTCCCATCGTGATGAGAATGATTGGCCCAGACGCAACAGACGTAAAAGATGGGTTAGAAGCGGTTGATATTCCGCTATTCGAACACTTAGAAGACGCGATCGCCCGCACGGTTGCCCTCAGCAAATCGCATAAGTAATCGCATAAGTAGAGGAACACCATGAACTTTACTGGAGCTAGCAAAGTATTGGTGCAGGGGATCACGGAACCTGCTGGATTGGTCTACGCGCCATTAATGCAAACCTACGGGACGCAGATTGTAGCAGGCGTTTCGCCAGGACATGGTGGTGAAACCCATGAGGGAATTCCGATTTTCGACCTGGTAGAACAGGCCCAAACTGAGGTTGGCCCGATTGATATCACGGTTATTTTTGTGCATCCCTATCAGGCGATGGATGCAGCACTGGAAGCGATCGCCGCCGGAATTCGCCAGATTGTCTTAATCTCAGAAGGGGTTCCCCCGCTGGACATGATTCGCTTAATCCGCAAAGCGGAAGCCACCGAAACGCTGGTCGTGGGGCCAAATTCGCCCGGTCTGATCGTGCCTGAGCAATTGCTATTGGGCACCCTGGCCGCACCGTTTTATACCCCCGGCGCGGTTGGCATTTTGAGCCGATCGGGCACGCTCACAGATGAAGTCGCTCTGGCGTTAACCCATGCAGGCTTGGGCCAATCCATCGCGGTTGGCATTGGCGGCGATCGCATCGTGGGATCATCGTTCCAGCAATGGCTGCAAATTCTGGAAGAAGATGAGCAAACGGACGTGATTGTGCTGATTGGCGAAATTGGCGGAGACAGTGAGGAAGCCGCCGCTCACTACATCATGGAAGCGATCGATAAACCCGTGATTGCTTATATTGCAGGTCGGACAGCCCCCACCGGACAACTGATGGGCCACGCCGGAGCCATTATTGCCTCCCAAATCTCTGACCTGGGCACTACCACAGGAACGGCAGAGAGCAAAATTGAAGCGTTTCGACAGGCCAAGGTGGCGATCGCAGACACCCCTGCCAGAATTCCAGAGTTAGTTCGCAAAGCTTTAAAGCCAACCGCTCCAACCAAGGTATAGCTGTCGCCACATTCACCAGGACATTGAAAAACCGAGAGGTTGTGGGGCTATGCCCCCAGCCAGGGGCTCCACCCCTGCACCCCATCCCTAGCAATTCTCATTTTGCAAATTAGGGCGAGGCAAGTTCGCCTGCGGCGAACTTGCCTCGCCCTAATTGCGGGTTTTGCACGCCCGACGGGCGTGCAAAAACCGCAATTAGTTTCAAAATGAGAATTGCTGCCCCATCCCTAATAGGATTGGCTACGGCATATAACGTTCGAGGCGAATTGCTGTGACACCGCCGAGACGGCAGTGTTACGGTGCCCCTAAGACGATACTGCACTTAGCTCAGCATTCATCGTGGGCTGTTTTCTAGCCATTCGGAGGGCTTCGTGATCCTTCACTTCGTCCAGAAAATGAGCCGCTTTCATAATCTCGTACAGGTTCACGTCTGATTCCAGCAAGCAGGCATGACCGCTATTTGGCAGAATATGAACTTGCGAGTGGGGGATAGATTGACTGAGCAAAGCCGCTTCCGAGACAGATGGAAGGAGGCGATCGCCCTGACTCGCTACAATCAAGGTAGAAATTTGAATATTGGCTAACTGGTCGGCATTCATCTCAAACTCTTGCAGCAAGGACAGACGCCAAACCGAACTGTGCTGCGTAACTGACTGCATCGCATCCAAAAGAGCGCTGCGCTCGCCCGCTTCGATGCGACCCAGTGCGGCCAGAAACGGCATTAATCCAATGCATGACAATTGATAAGCGGGTTCCGGCAAGAACTTTGTCACCTGCGATCCCCAGTTAATCCAGGGACGGCGCTTAAAGGAAGAGGCCGGATTCACCAAAATCAGACGATGAAATAACTGCGGCGATCGCTGCACCACTTTCAACGCTAAACATCCGCCAAAGGACTCGCCGCAGAGGTAAATTTTGCGCTGGACATTGCCTTCCAGTTCCATCCGAATTAAGGCCAAGGTTTGCTCCGTCAGGCCACTCCAATCGGTTAAATCATCGGGCGGAATGGCCAAACAGCGAATATCAAAGGCTTTCTCCAACCCCACCGTTTGCGCTCGCAGCAAATCTCCGGTACCGTCCATTCCCGGCAGAAAAATGAATAAAGGGGCTTCAGGTTGCGTTCTTCGGGGTGTCCGAAAGTAAACCTGACGACGAGTTGCAGACATTCGTTCACATCCTTGCTTAATATCCTTGCTGAAGTAGGCGATTGATTTCATCGTGACAGTGGGCTGTCAAGTCAGAAACCACGGTTTTCGCCCGTTTACCCTGATACCCCTGCTGTTGAGAGGGCGTAATCCAAATGGGACGACCAATCAATACATTAACCCGCTGGTAGACAATCATTGGATGCCATCCCGGTTTATTGAACAAGGGTTCCGAGGGATCAGCCCAGCTTAATAGCTTAAGCGGAATGGCGGTATTGGTGTCTTCCTGATACGAGGCGATCGCTACAGGCAAAATGGCGAGTTCCGAAATGGGTGCCCGTAGTGCCAAATGTGCAAACCCCCGATGAAATTCTCCCATTTCGTCCGGTTTAGTGTACTGCACCATGCCATAAGCCCCTTCCGGGAAAATGCCTACAGTCTGGCGGGCTTGCAATAGCTGGATCGCCTGAGTAAACAGCGTTTGCTGACGCTGATCCGGTGCGCCCAGAGGAAAACACCCCATGCGAGTCACCAGTTCTCGAAGAAACGGAACCTGCCCCATGTAGTGATGACAGGCAAACCGAACCGGGCGTTCCAATGCGGCCATCAAGAGCGGCGCATCCATAAAACTACGGTGGTTGCTGACGACCAGCGTCGCTCCAGACGGAGGAATGCGATCCTGGTGGTGGAGAAACATGCGGGTGCCCAATGTAGCAAGCAATTGACGCGAAATCAAGAGAGGACTTTCAATTTGCATAGAGACAACAAAAGGGCAAATATCGTTCGCTAGAACAATTCGCTGTAGCATTCGCAAATAGGTTGCGAGCAGGGGGATTGGGGTTATACCCCTAGCCAGGAGTTCTCCTCCTGCACCCCGCTCAACTTTCAATTTGGATTGCTATAAAGCAATCAGCATTTCGTTTGATTGCTATTTCGCGACCCAATCCAAAGCGATTGAATGACCATCATTTTGGGAACTGGACGTCGTTTCAAAGAAACATCCCAGTTCCCAAAATGCACGTGGCTAAGTTAGATTAGTTTGTCTTAATATTAGTTTACGTGAAGCGTGATGACCTCAACCTATCGGTAGTTTCTTGGGGGTTCTGAGAATCCGCTGTTTGAGGTAAGCTCGATGTTTCTCCGTTCAGCACCGTTCCGATACCCCAATTCCAAAACCTGAAATTTTGCCGCGCAATTTGCCAGGTGATAGTCTACTTTAAGGTTTTTTGAATTATTCTAAGCAAACTTTACGCATAAGATGAGTTGTGTTTACATTCGGCTTTTCTAGAGCAAACTGTGCCAAATTAAGGATTATTCGGAATCCGATGGGTTCGGATGGAATTGGCTAGATTAGTAATATAAAAAGATGTGTCTTAAGTCCAATCAAGCATTTTAGAAAAAATCTTGCGGTAAGTCTAACGTTTCCATGAATTTAACTCCTAAGAGTAAAACCTCTTTTGCACTCACTACGCCTCTTTATTATGTAAATGACTTGCCTCACATCGGCAGCGCTTACACTACTATTGCTGCGGATGCGATCGCGCGCTTTAATCGACTTCAAGGCACCCCCGTCCGGTTTATTACGGGTACGGATGAACATGGTCAGAAAATTCAGCGCACGGCTGAATCACTGGGACGATCGCCCCAAGAACACTGCGACCAAATTGTAGAAGGCTTTCAAAAACTCTGGGATCTGCTCAATATCCAGTACGACAGCTTTATTCGCACGACCTCACCCCGACATGAGGCGATCGTTCGCGAGTTTTTCCAGCGCGTTTGGGATAGGGGCGACATCTATCTCAGCCAGCAGCAGGGTTGGTATTGTGTTTCCTGCGAAGAATTTAAAGAAGAGCGGGAGTTGCTAGACGGACATCGTTGCGCCATCCACATTACCAAAGAAGCAGAATGGCGCGACGAGCAAAACTATTTCTTCCGCCTGTCCAATTATCAAAGCCAGCTTGAAGCCCTGTACGCCGAACGGCCCAGCTTCATTCAGCCCGAAAGTCGCCGTAATGAAGTGTTGAGCTTTGTGAGTCAGGGCTTACAGGACTTCTCCATCTCACGCATTAATGTGGATTGGGGATTCCAGGTGCCAACCGATCCCAATCACACTCTGTATGTCTGGTTTGATGCGCTGCTAGGCTACGTCACGGCCCTGCTTGATCCCAGCGATGAGCCAACCCTTGAAAATGCTCTGGCTCGCTGGTGGCCGATTAACCTGCATTTGATCGGCAAAGACATCCTGCGGTTCCATGCGGTTTATTGGCCCGCGATGCTGCTATCGGCAGGCGTGGACGTTCCGGGGCAGGTATTTGGGCATGGTTTTTTGACTAAAGACGGCCAAAAGATGGGCAAAACCTTGGGGAATGTGATTGATCCCTACGAGTTAGCCCATCGCTATGGATCAGATGCCATCCGCTACTATTTCTTAAAAGAAATTGAATTTGGTCGGGATGGAGATTTCAGTGAACAGCGCTTCGTGAACATCCTAAATGCCGACCTGGCGAACGATCTGGGCAATTTGTTAAACCGTACTCTGCAAATGGCCCACAAGTATTGTGGTGGGTATATTCCTTCGATTTCAGGAGAGGATATCCCGGCAGACAACGTGCTGAAGGCAAAAGGACTGACTCTCAGCGCTTCCGTCATTAACGCTTACAATGCACTGGCATTTAGCCAAGCGTGCGAACCGATCCTGATCCTCATTCGAGCTAGCAACAAATTTATAGATGAGCGCGCTCCTTGGGCTTTATATAAACAGGGGGATCAGCGCGCTGTCGAAGAAGTTCTCTATACGGTCTTGGAAACCGTTCGGTTGGCCGCCTATCTGTTGTCTCCCATCATTCCCAATATTAGTAACGCTGTTTACGATCAGTTAGGGTTCACCGCAGATTTTAATCAAAAAGATGTGGCTGCCTCACTTCCGTTTACAACTCACATTAGTTGGGGCGTTTTATCAGCGAATCAGCCTTTGCGTAAACCTCAACCCGTTTTCCGAAGACTCGATCCTCCGGCCTGATGAAATTTTAATCTTGGCCTAGTACGAGGTTATTTAATGCACAATTCCTTAAAACACTCTTTTTCATAAAATACGAGGTATAAAAATATGTTCAATGGTCATCTGGACAACAGTAATCAAGTATTTACACCAGAGCAAGTTTTAGAAAATCGCGGTCGGGTCGCTATTTTTATTGATGGCTCTAATCTGTTCTACGCGGCTCTACAGTTGGGGATCGAAATCGATTACACCAAATTATTGTGTCGTTTGACGGCTGGTTCGCGGCTGCTGCGATCGTTCTTCTATACGGGGGTCGATCGCACCAATGAAAAGCAGCAGGGCTTTTTGCTGTGGATGCGCCGCAATGGCTACCGGGTGATTTCAAAAGACCTGGTGCAGCTCCCCGACGGCTCCAAAAAAGCTAACCTGGATGTCGAAATTGCCGTCGATATGATGGCTCTGGTGGGATCGTATGACACGGCGATTTTGGTCAGCGGTGATGGGGATCTGGCCTATGCCGTGGATGCGGTGAGCTACCGGGGTGTCAGAGTAGAGGTGGTGAGCCTCCGGTCGATGACGAGCGACAGTTTGATCAACGTGGCCGATCGCTACATTGACCTGGACAACATCAAAGAAGACATCCAGAAAACACCCCGTCAAAACTACACCTACCGTCCACTGTCTGGAATTGGCTTGGTAGACGACGAAAACGAACCCTAACCCCTCTCCGTAACACCGTCGTCCCGGCGATCGCCATATCACGGCTTAAAAGCCCGGTTTTGTTTGTGCAAAACCGGGCTTTTGAATACCAGTGTGCCAGAGCATTGGGGAGAAAGTTAGGCTATCAATACGTCTAGCTGAAAGATACTCTATTGGTATAGCTGTCGCCACGATAGTTAGGACTTTCTTTAAAGGGGATCACAGGGGATTGATGCTAACGTTATCCGATTTGAGACTACCGCGTTTGTCCAAAACGATCGCGATCGCCCTCGTATTAACCTCCCTCATGGGGGCGATCGCAGGGTGTCGTCCTGCCAAGCGCGGAGAAGAGCGATTAGCAGAGGACAGCGCCAACGCTCAAAAGATCCAGAGTGACCTGACCTTTAAAAACATCACCCTTGAACAGGCCAACGAACAGGGGCAAACCCTATGGAAAGTTCACGCTGACCAGGCAACCTACAGCCAGGATAAAGAACTGGCCCAGATTACCAACCCCAACGGTGAGCTATTTCAAGACGGCAAAGCTATCTTTCACATTCAGGCCCAAAAGGGAGAAGTGCGGCAAAACGGACAAACGATTTCGATGCAAGGGCAAATCGTGGCGACCGATAAACGCAGTGGTGCCGTGCTCCGGGGCGATCGCCTGACCTGGGACCCTAAACAAGGGCTACTTGTGGTTCGTAATAATCTGCGCGGCGATCATCCTCAGGTGAAGCTAGTCGCAAACGAAGGCCGCATGTATACGCGCGAGCAGCGGTTGGAGCTAACGGGTCAGGTGACAGCTATTTCAAACGATCCAGATTTACGGATGCAGGCAGAACATATCACCTGGACGATGAAAGACAATCGGCTCGTCAGCACTGGATTTACGCAGGTCGATCGCCTGAAAAACAACCGAGTCACGGATACCGCCAAGGGCAACCAAGCTGAATTTAACCTTAAAACCAAGATTGCGACGCTCACTCAAAACGCTCAACTCGTTCTGACTGACCCACCCGTCCAAATCTCCAGCAATTCGATTGTTTGGGATATAAAAGGCCAAACGGCAGTATCTAACCAGCCTTTAACCGTGGTTCATCAGCAACAGCAAGTCAGATTAACCGCCAATCAGGGACGGCTAAATCTGGAGCAACGCATCTTTTATCTGACCAGTAACGTTCACGCAATCGCTCAGCGCAACCAATCGCAACTCACCAGCGATCGCCTCACCTGGACGATCCCCAGCCAAAGCTTCGTTGCAGAAGGCAATGTAAACTACCGCCAGGTCAACCCCGTTACAACCGTTCGAGGCCCCAGAGCCGTCGGCAAGCTCAGCAATCAAACCATTGTCGTCAGCGGAGGTCGGGTTGCGACGGAGATTATTCCGAATCAATTACCTTGATCGGATGTATGGTATGGGATTTGGGGTGGGGGGTGTGGAGAAATTTTTGCTTCCCTATCTCCCCCATCTTCCCCATCTCCTCCATCCTCTCAATCACCCAACACCCAACACCCAACACCTAGCCCCCGTTCCGGCTCGG
>DATNPS010000515.1:0-23473 GCA_036703095.1 Crinalium sp.
AGCTCGATTGCCAAATTCGCGTTAAACGGATGCAACTTCGGTTTTATCCGTTTCACCTGCAATAATGACAGTTTCGGCGTTCGTTTCAGACGTAATGCTGTGAGGGCTTCTGAACGATAGTTGAGCGTCTGATTGTTGGCAGGCTACCATCGTTTTGACATGCTCCATCTCGTCATCCCGGATAGCTACAAACACATCATAAAGATTGTCAACTTTAGGACGTCTCTCTTCTGGTTTGTGAGTGGTTTGAAACTCATCAAACATATAGAGATCACCATCGCGATAATAGCGGATCGCAATGTCTGGTGCAGGTTGTTCTTTGAGTTCTGATTCGTGAGATGTTAAGAACTTTTGATAGCTGCTGTAAGCGTGCTTTTCAACTAATTCCATAAAGTTGTAAGCCGCATTTGGAGCAACAATATACAGTCCAGTGATGATCCAGTAATACAGTAGTGCGGTTGTTTTCGCGAGCAGGCGATCGCCCCAAAATGCTGATCCACCGAGCGATTCCATGATCAACAGGTGATGCAATTCATTCCAGGATTCGGCAAAGTGGACTTTTAACCAATCGGCTTTGCGCCACAAGCCCAACGTTTCATACAGATGCAAGACAGACAGGTAAGAAAAATAAGGAACGCGGGCAACTGTCTCTAATACGTAAAAGCGAGGGTAAGGGCGATCGCGATAAACCGTATTAATAACGAAAACAAGAATGCCAACAAGCAAACGAATCATCAATATTCTCCTAAAACCAATGATTGAGACAGATAGAGACATTAAGAAGTGAATGCCAGTGACATCTGCTCAACACTCTCTGTTATAAGAGGCGATTTTGAGGAAGTTGTGAGGACTATAGCAAGAGAGGCACATTCCAGCGGAATCTACCTCTTAGAAAAGTTCTTATTACCTCGGTAATTTAATGGGCTGCATGGTGGGGCACGCTTCACGCGCCCCACCATGCAGTTCTTGGGGTTTAGGTATTTTCAAAGATTGCCGAAGTAATAACTGTAGAAAAATCAGGTGATCGAATTCAGTTGTGCCTTCAAAACCCACAATTGGTGATTGGCATACTGAGAATTTAGGCTGCTTCGCTAAAAATGCATATAGCTGCGCATGATCTCCAACAATCCATCGCTGCAACTTTAGAAAGACAGATGGTATAGCCGGAATCGTGAGTGAGGCGATCGCTACAAGCTAAACCTGGCGAATGAGTTCACAGCTATTTGAACGAAGTCCGCCTGCGTGGACTGGGGTGTTTCTAACCTGCAAAGGCGGCTTGGTTCTGGTAGCTGCGATTTTAATCGCCACTCCCCTAACTGATTTACATGGTAAGAATCGCTGGAACTGCTATGTGCGGAAGATCACTCAATCGAGGGTATAACTGATTAGGACACAAATGTGTGTCTGGTCACTAAGGAGTTTTGCCATGCATGGGGACTTACCTCACCTGATTCAATCCATCGGATATGTGGGCGTTTGGGCCATTATTTTTGCAGAATCAGGGTTATTGGTGGGCTTCTTCCTTCCAGGGGATAGTCTTCTGTTTACAGCAGGGTTCCTGGCATCGCAACACATTCTCAACCCCTGGATTCTCATTGTGGGGTGTTTCATTTGCGCTGTATTGGGCGATAGTGTGGGCTATTGGACGGGGCATCGCGTTGGTCGCCGCCTGTTTAACCGCAATGATTCCTGGTTTTTCCACCACGATCATTTGGTCAAAGCGCAGTCGTTTTACGATAAACATGGGAAAAAAACGATTATTCTGGCTCGTTTTACGCCCATCATCCGAACCTTTGCGCCGATTGTAGCCGGGATTGGCAGTATGCACTACTCCACTTTCTTAACCTACAACTTGCTGGGCGGCCTGTTCTGGACGGTTGGCATTACGCTGTTGGGATATTTTTTGGGAAATGTAATTCCAGATGTCGATCGCTACTTATTGCCGATCGTATTGCTGATTATTATTGTCTCGCTTCTTCCCTCACTCTGGCATCTTTATCAGGAACGTCCTCGTCGTAAACGCTAAAGCGAAGTCACGTCTGCTTAAACTGGTATAACGTGAATGAAATGCTGTCATTTCGGTAATGAGGTGAACCAATCATGGCATTTGTCCAAAAATCGGTAATCGCGCTGGGAATGCTGGCTCTGCTGGGAGCAGTTGCTTCTCCCACCCAAGCTCAGGGCAACCACCCCGGTGCTGTCGATTTACTGAATCAGGGAATGACCAGGGAACAGCACGGTGATTACCAGGGAGCCATTCATAACTATACGCAGGCAATTCAGTCCAATCCCCATTACACCGAGGCGTATATGGCGAGAGGGGGGATTTATCACGACTTAGGAGATTTTGAACAGGCGATTTCCGACTTTCAGCAGGCGGTGCGCATTGCGCCTGACAATGCAGAAGCTTATTACAATCTGGGAGAAGCTCGTTCAGACTTGAATGATTATGATGGGGCGATCGCTGATTTAACTCAAGCGATTCAGCTAAAGCCCGATCGAGCCGAAGCGTACAATGTTCGGGCGATCGTGTATGCCAGAATGAGCGACCTGGATCGAACGCTGGCTGATTTAGACCGGGCGATTCAGTTAAACCCCAACTATGCAGACGCCTACTACAATCGAGGCAAAGCCCGTACTGCGGTAGGAGATGCTTCCGGTGCGCTGGCTGATTATGATCAGGCCCTCACGCTTGATCCAACGATGGCAGTTGCCTATGGGAACCGGGCCTTCTTGCATTACCAGATGGGCGATCGCCAGTCTGCCCTCAGCGATCTCCAGCAAGCCGCTCAGTTATTTCAGCAGCAGGGCGATCAGGACGGCTACCAGCAAACGATGAACTATATTCAGCAGCTTCAGCAACAGTAGGTTACTGAAAATCGTTTTTTAACGTGAATTCGACGAACGTTTTTTTGACAGGGGGCGCGTCGCGCCACCCTCTCAAAAAAACGATTTTGCAAGCGCGTCGCGCTTGCAAAATCGGGCTATCGAATTCACGTTTTTTAGGGAGGTGGAACATCGCGCCACTTCCCTAAAAAACGATTTTCAACGTTATGTTAACCAATGCCCAAATTCATCCGTAAAGCGATCGCCCAGAATAGCGGCTCGAATTTGCTGCGTAAAGCGAATTAACTCTGTGATGTTGTGAATCGAGAGTAGTGTGAAGGCCAGCAGTTCGCGGGCGTGCAGCAGATGGCAAAGGTAGGCGCGAGTAAACTGGCGACAGGTGTAGCAGGAGCAATCGGAATCCAGCGGATTGAAGTCTTGACGGAACCGATTGTTTTTTAGATTCCAGCGATCGCCTTTCACCAGGGCGCTACCGTGGCGAGCCAGGCGAGTCGGAATCACACAGTCAAACAAATCGACTCCGGCGGCGATCGACTGCACCATCTCCCGATAGGTGCCTACCCCCATCAAGTAGCGGGGTTTAGCGTCAGGCAGCATGGGGGTTGTTGCCTTCACGATTTTCTCAATGAGTTCGGGAGGTTCACCGACGCTGACTCCACCAATGGCAAAACCGTGACAATCAAATTGCGCAAGCGTTTTAGCGGCCTGTTCCCGCAGATCGAGATAAACTCCACCTTGAACAATGGGAAATAGCGCCTGATCCGATCGCTGATGAGCGGCGAAACACCGTTCTAGCCAACGGTGAGTGCGCTCTGTCGCCGCTTTAACCGCATCCCAACTGGCTGGATACGGCGGACATTCATCGAACGCCATGATCACATCGGCCCCTAGCGCATTTTGGATCTGGATCGATCGCTCTGGCGTTAAATGAATCATTTGGCCATCGCGCGGAGATTTGAACGTCACGCCTTCATCCGAAATCGTCCGAATTTCGCTCAGACTAAACACCTGAAATCCACCAGAATCTGTCAACATGGGACCGTCCCAGCCCATGAAGCGATGCACACCACCCGCCGCCGCCACGATGTCTTCCCCTGGCTGCAAGTGCAGGTGATAGGTATTGGCCAGCACCATTTGTGCACCCGTGGCCTGCAATTGCGCTGGGGTTAATGTTTTCACGTTTGCCAACGTGCCCACGGGCATAAACCGAGGGGTTTCTACAAGGCCGTGGGGTGTAGAGAAAACGCCAGCCCGTGCCTGACTGTGGCTACAGTGAGCCTGACATTGAAAGGAGAAGCCCAATTCTAAACTCGAAAAACAGTGCAACTATCGATTGTAGCCGCTAGGTTTGAGATTGGGGGCTTACAGGGAAAAATTCTCTTCGTCATCAATCCGCATGTCCCAACTGGCTGAAAGCACTTCAGCAACGACAGCTTCCAGAGCAGCAGCATTGAGGCTGCGAGTCGTCTGCTCTTGAAGGGGATTGGAGAGGGGGATCAAGCGCAATAAGCGGTTTTCCTGCACCAGGTCAAACCAGGCTTCTTGATCCGGGGATTGCTTCAACTCAAGATAGTCAAAGCTATGGACATTAATATAGAGCGCATGATTCGCGACGAGCGTTGAGCGCTGAGGGTCAGAAAAGACTTCCTGAATATACCCTTCGTTTTCGCTCATCAAGCTGCCATCCTGACTGTAGCAGTAGCGAACCCGGCTGAGGTCGGTTAATAACCGCTGCATATCCTGTTTATTGACGATGATACCGATGTCAATAATGCAAGGAGCGGGCAGCTTCGTGTTTCCAGAGAGTTGATCGTGACTCATAGAATGGCAGACAGTGACCTGGACGAATTGAGGTCAGATAACAGGTAACAAACTAACTGAAGCAACTCGGCGTAATCAGGATAATCGCTAAACTTCTGCATTACCTACGTGTAAGCAGCGCAGGGATTAACGGAATGTCTGTGTGACGCCTACTGACTGTTGAGGATAAAGCTTCCTCTCTCACCAAGCAAACCTCTATAGGAAGAAATCTATATAGAAGAACAAGGAGGTTGCTAATTAATCATGCTCAGCTGGGTATCCTACGTCAGGATAAAGCGACGAAAGTAATACACTAGGCGTTTAACCAGAGCTGAGCGGGTTGGAATCCTACATAATAGCGCATTAGTGAGTGCTGCATGAAACAATCTTATCCTACGTTTTATCGCTTGCTCTCCGTAGAATGAGCAAAAAAGCAGAACGAACAAAAAAGTGTTTTGAATGAGCCACCGAAAATTGCAGTAGTTGCGCCTGAAATGCTGCGGTTCAAGATATTGGGGCTAACGGAAAACTCAATTATGGCGTCAACGTTGCGGGAGAGATTCAGCTAGAATACTGAATCTCCAGCCCTGTCCCTGTAATATGGATGACCCCCAACCTACGAATCCTTCCAGTTTTGCCGAGGAATCTGCGATCGCCACAAAACATGTCAGTGCTCGTCTGATGGTGCGATCGGGAGTTTCCCAATTCTTTGGTGCGCTTGCATTCTACACTGTGATTCCACTTCCCCAACGATGGACTTTGGAGTTTCAGACGGTGGCTCGCTGGGTCGTTGTCGTGGGAATACTGCTCGGTAGCTTACTTGGATTCTTGGATCTAGGGCTATCCAGTCTGGGAATGCCAGCCTTAACTCGCAGTGCTGTTATCGTCGCTGTCTGGGTTTGGATCACGGGCGGTTTGCATTTGGATGGCGCAATGGATACGGCGGATGGCCTCGCCGTCCAAGATCCGCAGCGTCGCTTGCAGGTGATGTCTGATAGCGCCACAGGAGCGTTTGGGGCGATCGCTGGAATTCTTTTGCTTCTACTCAAAACGGCAGCTCTGACCGATCTGCATTACGCTCGCGGTTTGGCGTTGGTGCTGGCTGCTGGCTGGGGACGCTGGGGGCAACAGGTGGCGATCGCCCGTTATCCCTACTTAAAACTGACCGGAAAGGGAGCCTTTCATCAAGCCGCGATTCGTTCCCTGTGGGATTGTCTGCCCAGTCTGTTGCTGATGCTAGGACTGAGTGCTCTGCCTGTTGTGCTGGACGGCCACTGGGAGTTCGCTGTCGTGGCCATGGGGGGTGGGGCGATCGCGCCTCTCACCGCTGCCTGGTTGAACCGTCGGCTTGGGGGACACACCGGAGACACCTATGGGGCGGTGGTGGAATGGACGGAAGCCCTGTTTCTGGTCTTGCTGACGGCATTTTGGGCCTGACACAATAGAAATGACTGCCCCGTTTACCGTTTTCCCATGACCCTACCTTCTGATTCCCTAGCTGCCTGTGTTAATGCGTTAGGCATTCCTCAAATCCAGCGGCACATCTTTATCTGTGCTGACCAGACTGTTCCCAAATGTTGTAACAAAGCGGATAGTCTGGTGGCCTGGGATTATCTGAAAAAACGGCTAAAAGAATTGGGCTTGGATACCCCAACGGGCGATCGCCCGTCCTGTATTTTTCGAACCAAAGCCAACTGCCTGCGAGTCTGTCAAAAGGGGCCTATCCTGGTGGTCTACCCGGATGGCGTTTGGTATCACAGCGCAACACCAGAGGTGATTGAGCGAATTATTCAAGAGCATTTAATTCGTAATCAGATTGTCAAAGATTATGCGTTTGTCGTTCACCCCTTACCGAATGTCACGGTAGCGGACTAAATAGAACCTTGAGGGACGTTCGACATTGCCGCACGTCCCTCAAAAATTTTGGGTTTTCACTTTATAGAGTTCCAAGAAGTACCCAAACATTGAGTTTTGTAGCCACCTGGCCCCCGTTATCTACCCGCTTACAGAAAAGGCAATATATAATTATCGCGGTGAGACAGGATCTAGCATCTATGCCGCCATCCCCCATGACTTTAGTTATTATCGAAGCAGGTAGATCTCCTGAAATTCAGCAAATTAGCAAAGGGGATATACCAATAGGGGTTTTCAGTAGGTAATGATATGGGTTGTGTGATGCGATCGCCCAACTCAGCGAGATTGCCGAAGTATCACTCCCTACCGTTCCTGATAGGACTTTATAGTATTGAAGAATAACGTTGACAGGAATTCAGGGTACTCTAAAGACCAGAGAGCTATATGTAAAAATACTGCATATCTCCCCTTTTACAAACTTGATAGTTGATCTAGGCGTGGCGAGTAGTACAGCATGAAGGAAACCAGTGTAGGTGATCACAAGCGGTTGCTGCTGATCGACGATGACCCCAATTTAATTCTGTTAGTCAAAGATTATCTAGAGTTTCGCGGGTATGAGGTGATCACCGCAGAAAATGGTCAAGAAGCTCTGGAAGTTTTGCAAAAGGAAACTCCAGACATGATCATCTGTGATGTGATGATGCCTCACATGGATGGCTATTCACTCGTAGAGCATGTCAGAAAAGATCCCCGCACCAGTTGGATTCCTGTGCTGTTCCTTTCGGCTAAAGGGCAAAGCCAAGACCGCGTTAAGGGGCTAAATACGGGTGCAGACGTTTACATGGTGAAGCCGTTTGAGCCAGAAGAATTGGTGGCTCAGGTCGAGTCCTCCCTGAAACAAGCATCGCGGCTGATTCAACGGCAGGATAAAGGCGCTGAAAGCGGTGGGCCTAAGATTCAAGTGCCCTTTGATGTGGAACTAACCCCTACCGAACTGCGCGTCGTTCAGTTTGTAGCGCGGGGTATGGCGAATCGTGAGATTGCTGAAGAGTTAAACGTGAGTCAGCGAACCATTGAAAGCCACGTCAGTAATATGCTGGGCAAAACAGGTTTGCACAACCGCACTGAGTTAGCTCGATGGGCGATCGAAAATAGTATGGCCTAGAGAAAAAAGAGGGGGGCTACAGCACTGCTGTAGCCCCCCTCTTTTTCATCTTGGGGATCACCAACCGTCTTGCTGGTCATCAGGCCCATGCCAAATTTCTAAATCCAACTCGTTTAAGTAGGTTAAGGCGCTGTCAATTTGCTGGGCTGAGCCGTTTAGCTCTAAATCAAACCAGCCGTCATCACGGGCGTTTGCGCCCAAAAGGGCAGCCGTAATATTCACGGTTAAACCGTAGTCGGACACCAGACGAGAAATGACGGGTTCCTGATGGTACGTTTTGGGAATGCGGATGCGAATTCGAGTCTGAGTCGGACGATGATCCACTTCCACAGGTGTGGAACTTGAGCCATCGGTGGGATGATTACCCATTGGAGCCTCCTTATTCGGAAACGTCTTTGATTTTGGTCTTGCGTTCCAAAATTTCTTTCAAAACCAGCGTGACCACCGCTAATAGAGCCAACAGGACAGCGGCAGAATAAGCGGCCTGCGTCTCATACTGCTTGTACGCTTCTTCCACAAACAGCGGTAAAGTCTGGGTTTTGCCCGTAATGTTGCCCGATACCACAGACACCGCGCCAAATTCTCCCATGGCTCTGGCGTTGGTCAAAATCAACCCGTACAGCAAGCCCCAGCGAATATTTGGCAGGGTGACGCGCCAAAAAATTTGCCAGCCTCGTGCCCCTAATGTTTCGGCGGCCTCTTCCTGGTCTGCTCCCGATTCTTCGAGCACCGGGATCACTTCACGAGCGACGAACGGCATGGTGACGAAGGCCGTAGCCAAGACCATTCCCGGTACCGCGAAAATAATTTTGATCCCATTCGCGTCTAACAGTGGGCCAAACCAACCGTTGCGGCCATATAGCAAGACAATCATTAACCCGGCAACGACTGGAGAAATGGCAAACGGAATGTCGATGATGCTCAAGAGCAACGTGCGTCCCGGAAACTGCTTACGGGCGATCGCCCAGGCCACGCACAGACCAAACACGGTATTAATCGGAACGGTAATGACCGCCATCAATAGCGTTAACCCAACGGCGTGCAGAAAATCACGATTGGTCAAGTTGCTGAGAAAAGGGCCAAATCCTTTGCTAAAGGCTTGCACAAAGACATTGACTGCCGGAAGAAAAATAATCAGGCTGAGATAAATTACCGCCACGGAAATCAGCACCCATTTTACCCAGGGGCGAGTGTCTGACACCGCACGTTTGCGAGGTTGAATATCGCCCCAATTATTTGTAGTCATAGCGCCGCCCCCAATTTTGCAGTAAGTTAATCACCAAAAGCATGATCAGTGAAATGAATAGGAGCACGCTACCAATGACGGTTGCTCCGGCATAGTCGTATTCTTCCAATCGCTGAAAAATCAGCACGGGTGCAATCAAATCCTTAAAGGGCACGTTGGCAGCGACGATCACAACTGAACCGTATTCGCCAACCGCGCGGGAAAAGCCCAACGCAACACCTGTCAGAATGGCAGGTAAGAGGGGCGGTAAGATTACCTTCCAGACCGTTTGAAATTGAGAGGCTCCCAAACACCAGGCTGATTCTTCCAGTTCTTTCTCTTGCTGTTGCAAAACAGGCTGAAGCGTTCGCACGACGAACGGCAGGGAGATAAACAGCATCGCCACGCCAACCCCCCAGCGAGTAAACGCAATCTTGATCCCCAACGGGGCGAAAAGGGAACCAATCCAGCCATTCTGGCTGTAGATAGTGGCGAGCGTGAGGCCTGCTACCGAGGTGGGTAGGGCAAAGGGAATATCGACGGCAGCATCAATAAAGCGCTTGAGCGGAAAATCGTAGCGTACCAAGACCCAGGCGATTAATGTACCAAATATCCCGTTAATCAGGGCGGTAAACAGGGCGGTGATGAATGTGACATCATAGGCCGCAAGTGCGATGGGGCTGGTTGCGATTTCCCAAAATCGGGCTGGCCCAACCGTGCTGGCTTTTAGTATGAGCGCAATAGCCGGAAGAAACAGCATCAGACTGAGGTAAACCCAGGCTATCTTCCACTGAATCGGAAGGTGAATTAATCGATGCAAAAGAGACTGCTGCTCTGAACTGCGATCGCTAGAGCCAGCTGGGGAAGAGGATACAGCCATAAGGTGAAAAATCGAAATAAGTCGATGGTGTAGAGAAGAGGTAGATGGGTTGTGAGAACCGCGCCCCTTTAGGGGCGCAGTTCTCACAACCCATTTGGGATTGCTATATAGAAGGATTCTGTAAGGGCACCATATTTTATCCCTTACAGAATCCTTTAAAGTATCAGGCTATTTGATGGATGCTTGAACCTTGTCAAACACACCACCATCACTAAAGAATTTTTCCTGAGCTTCGCCCCAGCCGCCAAATTCGTCAATCGTACCCAATGTCTTGATTTGAGGGAACTTATCAGCAAATTGAGGCTCTTTGGCTACCGTTTCATCAATCGGACGGAACCCGACCTTGCCGAATTCTTCTTGGGCTTCCGGTGTGAAGAGGAATTTGACAAACGCTTCAGCAACTTCGCGGGTTCCATGCTTGTCTACATTGGCATCAATGACAGCCGTTGGGGTATCAATCGAGATATTAATCTCAGGCACAACGTAGTCCAGATCTTCACCCTTCTCTTTGGCCAGAATGACCTCGTTCTCGTAGTTAACCAGCGCGTCTCCCTGACCTTGCTTCGAGAAAGCATCTGTTGCTTCACGAGCATCCTTCGCTAAGACGGCCACATTCTTATAGGCTCTGGTCACAAATTCGGTTGCTTTGGCTTCATCGCCACCCGTCTTCAGCACGTAGTTCCAGATAGCTAAGAAGTTCCAGCGAGCGCCACCGGAGGTCTTGGGATCAGGCGTAACCCAAGTGACGCCATCCTTTGTTAAATCTTCGAAGGACGTGATGTTTTTGGGGTTGCCCTTGCGAGTAATAATCGCAGCGACAGTTTCACCTACTGTTCCGTTGTTGGGAACTCGTGTATTCCAATCTTCTTTAACCAATCCAGCTTTGACTAACTTAAGCACATCTGCGCCCAAGGCCAGGTGCACGACATCAGCCTCCAGTCCGTCAATCACGGCTCGTGTTTGAGAGCCTGATCCCCCATAGCTTTGCTTAAAGGTGACATTCTGGTTGTGCTCTTGCTTCCATTTTTCCTGAAATTTTGGAATGATGGCATCATGAGCTGCTTTAGGAACCGCATACCCGACGAGGGTGAGTTCTACATCTGGCTGGGCAGACGCATTGGGACTTGCCCCACCTCCAGGACTTTCAGCAGTTGTGGCATCGGGATTGCTGCCCGTGCAGGCGGCGATCGCAAAACTCAACGCTACTCCCATTACAAATATGGTTAAAAAACTCCTGAGTGAACGGAGTCTAAACTTGCCAAGCATCAATGCTCTCCTTAAATGTCTGAATCAACGGTGAAAGCCCGGTTATCCGGTCGGGATACTGAGAATCCATCATAGCGGATTATCATACCTGAAAGTTGGGGCAAGTTCCAGAGAAAATTACGGTTCTTCAATCGGGATACTGTAAATGTTTAACCCGCATGATGGCCAAACAACCAAATCGATTACGCTACATCAACGCAAAATCGGGCTTTTGAGAGAGTAATGCGTCGCGCCACTCCCCCAAAAGCCCGTTCATTGAATTTGCGCCGTATTAACGTGAATTCGATATCGCCATTTCAACCGCACGGCGGCTGAAATGGCGCAAAAAGATGCCCCGCACGTCGTGCGGGGCATCTTTTTGTGCGTTTGTCGAACTCACGTCAGTATTAGTGTTATCAGCTACTGAGCCGCAGGGCTGTGCTGTAGCTTAATTTTGTTTTTATCTAAGTAGGCCAGCGCACTTTTAATTTGCTTGGCTCGGCCTCGCAGTTCCAGCGAAAACCAGCGATCTTCACGAACATTGCTGCTGCAAGGTGCTTCTGTGATATTAACAGTAATGCCATGGTCGGAAATGAGATGAGACAGAACTGGCTCGCGATGATAGTTTTTGGGAATCCATAAGCGAACACGAGCCTGGGTCAGGCGGTTGTCTTCAACCGTAGGGGCGATCGCTGGGGATGGGTTGAGCAAGTCTGATGTACTCAGCTTAAACCTCAAGTCATGACTGTTCTGGTTATCCTGAGTCATCCTCTAAACCTCCTAGTCCTTTGTCTATACCTTTTATGTATCAAGTTTGAGCTTTATGCCGAATAAGCCGTAAAAATACGGGAGCGGCAGAATTAAAACATTTAGCTTGCGACGGAAGTACATTTCACATCGCATCGTATGCCTATCCATAAAAACAACTTGGCGTGAGGAGTTTGCGGACAATACGAGCTTGAAATTGCAACTCCTCCTCAAACTCCGTCTAGTGAGCCGCATTCATGCTCAGAACTAGACACATTCGATGAGCCAGTACAACAGTTTATGTAGTTTGAAAGCTTGTCTGGAACCTCTAAAATAATTCCTTCTTCTAAGGAGAAATAATGTTGCGATCGTGCTGTAGCCTTAAGCGTTAGTTTGATGAATTAGCGTTGTGCCGAGAAATAGCGATCGCGAAGCACTGATTTGAAGGGCGAATTCAACATAAATCAGCAGCTTAAATAAGGGCAATTCACCCAGCAATAATTTCTTAGCGATAAATTTTAAATAGCAATATACATGGCAGGAACCCTCAAAGCGTGAGTTAGATTCAGGTGTCTACTATCTATGTATAAAATGGCCCTGTCCAAAAGGACAGTGAAATTACGGTTATTTGCTCAAATCTTTGTGCAATCACGGCTTGTTTAAAGATCCAATGTTGTTAGGCTGTACAGCAACACGCTGGTCTCTTTGAGGAGTACACAATTCCAGCAATTCTCATTTTGAGACTGATCTCAGGTTTTGCATGACGAAAATAGCTGATCCAATTTGTAGGCAGTAGCCGTGTAAGGGCACCGCAGACCCACTTGCACGGTTGCCGATGAACATCATGGGAATGGCTGGAGCTTTATCTCAGCCCTTTGAACTTATGCCAAGTAATGATATATTTGAAAATATTGCTGGTGTAGCTCAGTTGGTAGAGCAGCTGATTTGTAATCAGCCGGTCGCAAGTTCGAGTCTTGTCACCAGCTTTTTTGTATGTGTGCTTCGTTTTTTAGCGATCGCCTCTTCTGCTGATCTATCTATAAAACGGCCTCGACAGCCTGAATCAAGTCATTCAGATGATTCTCACAAAATGCTTCGGCTTGTTTTAGGGGAATGCCTCTGGCGATCGCATAGGTTTCAAAGGCGTTATAAATCATCGCGATCGCGATTTCTTGTTCTTCTTCTCCAATAGCCCATCGGTATTCGATCACGCCTTGAATAATCAAATTAACGAGCTGACTTTCCTGCCGTAAGTCTTCTATCAGCTGATCAGCAATCGAGGATTGTGAAGATCCGTTCATCTATAAGCTCCACTAGGGCTTGGCATTACCAAGCCCATCCAAGGTTGCAAGAATCTACTGATCATCTCGTCCGTGAATTTCAGACGGAGGAGAGGTTGCTTCAACAGCGGTGAAGGATTCCAGAATTTTGTACGTGTGATTTGCGCCTTCTGGCACGACCCAGGAGCTACCGGGTTCGAGCAGTACGATTTGGCCTTCCAGGTGCAGTTCTGCACGCCCTTGGATCACGTAGCCAACGGTTTCATATGCTCGTTGACTCATAGGTTTGGGTTCATCGGGCTGCTCATTTTCCCAGAGCCGCATCGAAACGCGTTTTCCCAATGCGAGATATTTTTGTCCTAATTTTCCGACAGGTGACGTCTGAGCCTGTACCTTGATCACGGTTGAGTCTGCCATAAAGTCCCTTGTGAATCACTGCATCACGCAACGCAAATACGTTTCGTTCCTTTAGGCTAAAAACTCGTTTTGCTTTCTCCATCTCTCCCCTGAGGGACATGGGGAAATTAGGAGTCAGGAGTCAGGAGTCAGGAGTCAGGAGTCAGGAGTCAGAAGGACAAGGGAGATGGGAGAATATTAGGGGAGATGGGGGAATATGGGAGAGATGGGGGAATATGGGGGAGATAGGGAAGATGGGGAAGATAGGAGGCAGGAGATAGAACCTATTTATCGATTCTGGCTTTTGATTTCTGGTCTCAATTTAAACTACTTTTGATTGCTGGCTGCTCAATGGGAACTGCTCCTGACTCCTGACTCCTGACTCCTGACTCCTGGTTTCTCAATCCCAGCCTTTATTGTCTTCAAAGCCGTTACCGCCAAATTTTAATCGTCGCATCGTTGCTGCTGCTGATCAGGGTTTGATCGGCGGGTTGGGCGGCCAGTGCGACGACTCGGTCATTGTGGGCTGGGATGGTTTGCAGGGATTTGCCTGTCTTGGTGTTCCAGATGCGGATGGTTTTGTCGTCGCTGGCGCTGGCGATCGCCTCATCATCCAAAAACGTTACGGCAACGACGCGATCGCTGTGGCCGCGAAAGGTTTGCAGCAATTGCCAGTTTGCGGTATTCCAGACTTTGACGGTGCCATCCCAACTGGCGCTGGCGAGTTCCTGTCCATTGGGGCTAAAGGCGACGGATTGAACGGTATCTAAATGGCCACCCGGTTGGCTGAGCGTTTGAATGAGTTCTCCGGTGGCGACATCCCATAGTTTGATGTTTTTGTCGTCGCTGCCGCTGGCGATCGTCTTACCATCCGGGCTGAGGGCGACCGAGCGAACCGCGGCGATGTGATCGGAGAGCTTGCGGCTGGCTCCGGTGCGCAAATCCCATACCATCACGTTTTTATCGGCACTGCCGCTAATCAGGGTTTCTCCATCCTGGCTTAGCGCGACGGATAGAACCGGGCCAGTGTGTCCCTCTAAGGTTTGGATTAAGCGACCTGTAGCCACATCCCAGATTTTGATGGTGCGATCGCCACTTCCACTCGCCAAAATTTGTCCGTTTTCACTCAAGCTCAGCGCTTGAATTGGCCCTGAATGCCCATCTAACGTTCGGATGAGCTGACCTGTTTTAGCATTCCACACTTTGATGGGATAGAAGTGCCCTGCGGCATCTTGCTCCTCGCCGCCTGTGATCACCATTTGACCATCGGGCGTCATCACGGTTGCTTGAGCGGGTTTGGCATTGCCCGACAGGGTTGAAACCAGTGAAACAGAATGGTTGCCTCCGAATTGAAAGATGGGATTACTGGCGGTGGATAACGGCAAGTGCAGCACTTTTGGTATGGCATAAAGGCCGAGGGCGATCGCCAGTACTGCTGCACCACCGAGCAGGAGGCGGGGAGATTTGCGGGAGGTGGGGGCGTGGGGTGTGGGGTGTGGGGAAGAGAAGGAAGATGGGGAGGATGGGGGAGGTGGGGAGGGTTCGGGGAGACGGAAGGATTGGTTGAGGGGGGCGTTGCTGCTGACGGATTGGAGGGCTTGGCTGAGAGCTTCGACAGAGGGAAAGCGGTCTTCGGGCGATTTTTCCAGGCAGCGCATCACGATCGCTTCAAGTTGGGGTGAGAGATTTTCGCCGTTTGGTTGCGATCGCAGCGGTTGGGGCTGTTTGGTCGCGTGGGCTTTTAACCAGGCGTTGTTGGTGATGCGATTGTGGCGAAAGTCAAACCCGAAGGGGTCGGTGCCCGTCAGCATTTCGTACAGAATCACGCCCAGGCTGTAAATATCGGCCCGTTCATCCACGTCGCGCCGCAGGTCAAACTGTTCGGGGGGCGCGTAGTGGCAGGTGCCCAAGAAAGCGCTGGTGACGTTGGTGTATTCCGCTTGCAGAGAGTGGATTTTGGCAATACCAAAGTCGATCACTTTAGCTAACTCACCTAATGCACTCGGCACTAAAAAAATATTGGCGGGCTTTAAATCGCGATGAATGATTTTGATGTTTTCGTGTGAGTTGGTTTCAGCGTTCCACAGGTCTACTCCGGCATGCGCTAATTGGAGTCCTGCACAGACTTGTGAGATGATGTTACAGGTTCGCGCGACAGACAATCGAGGTTGATTTGCCAGCAGTTGATCCAGCGTTTGACCCTGAAGATATTCCATGACATAAAAGGGATATCCTTCTGTCGTCATGCCATAGTCACTCACCTGAACGATATGGGAACTTTTGAGTGCGGCACAGATGCCACATTCGCGTTCAAATCGTGCTCTAAAATCCAATTCATCGTCACCGACCAGCGTTTCTTTCAGCAATTTAAGGGCAACGGGTTTGCCTAATCGAGTGTCGGTTGCGACAAAAACCTCGCCCATGCCACCGCCGCCAAGCTGCTGATCTAACCGATATCGATCGCGATCGCCCACCGTTCGTCCAATCCACGGGTGAGGCTGCCCTGATGATGCGTAAGGTTGTTGCAACGTAATCACCGTCCTTTTCTCCAAATTGCGACTGTGCCATCTCGTCCGCCGCTGATTAAGGTGTTGCCATCCTGGCTGAAGGTGACAGAGAGCACCCAGTCGGTGTGTCCTTTGAGAACGGCGATTGCGGATTGCTTTTCCACATCCCACAATCGAATGGTGTTATCAATACCAGCACTCGCGAGTGTTTTGCCATCAGGACTAAACGCGACCGAAACAATGTTGTTGATGTGTCCCGTAAACGTATTTAATTCTTCGCCAGTTTGTACATCCCAGAGTTTGACAATGCCATCCCAACTGCCGCTGGCCAGGGTCTTGCCACTGGGGTCAAAGGTTAACGTGCGGACGGTATCACTATGTCCGGGCAGCGTGCGCAACAGTTTTCCGGTGCGCCAATCCCACAGCTTAATCGTGGTATCTTTGCTGCCGCTGGCGAGAATTTGACCATCGGGACTAAACACCGTCGCAAATAGTCGATCTTTGTGTCCCGATATGGTTCGCATCAAGTGTCCGGTTTTCAAATCCCAGAGTCGGATTGTGTTATCGCCGCCGCCGCTCACCAGCACCTGACTATCAGGAGTAAACGCCACTGACCACAAGACACCTACATGTCCCACCAGCGTTTTAAGCAATATTCCACGTTGCAAATCCCAAATTTTGATTGTTTTGTCAGCACTACCCGTCGCTAGCGTTTTGCCATCGGGGCTGATTGCCAGCGTATGAATTACATCCGTATGGCCTTTCAGCGTATGCAATGTTTGCAGGGTTCGCATATCGCGCACTTCAACGGTATTGCCGCTGACGCTAGCCAGGGTATTGCCATCGGGTGTGAGGGCGACCCACCAGGCCGCTCCCCGCCGTTCCGTAAAGGTTTGTACGTTGGCAGGACTCCAGCTTGCACGAGTCGCGCAGTTTGCTGGCTCGGCTTGCAGGTCGGCGGGTTGGCTTAATCCCGGTAAGGTTTCAAAGGTTAGCGTACAAGATGTGTTAGCAGAATTGCCCGCAGAATAAACGCTTCCTAACAGTTGAGAATTGGATGAACCAAATACACTTCCTAAGACAAACCCTGATCCTACTAAAACCAGTGAAATTGCAGCATAGCCAAAGACAGAAAGTTGTTTAGTCGCGATCGCGATCGTTTCATTTTGAGAATTCTGAGACATGGGAGGATGAGAATTAGAAGTACCAGATCGAGGTGAAAATGGAGAATAGTGGTTTGGTTTTTTCATAAAGCGTATTGACAACAGTTAATCGTAGGTATTTGTTTATTTGGAATGATTCAGGCGGGCATTTAGCCCGCCTTAGAGTCAAGGATTATGGGTAGGAATGATTGGGCGATCGCTCCCACCCACAAGCAATCCTTATGAAACGAGCGTAAAGTCAGCCGATGAGAAGCTCCCCTGATTGTTCACATTGGTTTGGTTGATCAGGTTGGCCTGTACGCTGAATGGGCCACCGTTTGCCAGGTCTTGCGAGACCACCACGCGGCTAAAGCCCAGAGTTGTGTTGAAGTAAACAAACAATCCCTTACCTGCCGTGATGTTGTTGTTATCGCGAATGGCTGCTGCTGCTGCGCCCGCATTGGCAAATCCGTTGGTCAACACCAGCACGTTGCTATCACCTGACAGTTGAGCGCTGTTGCCCTTCTGGAATTTAACCGTATTGATGCCAGTTTGTTGACTAGAGAACGCCAGGACATCTCCGCCGATGGTGTAGTCTGTGATTACATCAGGACGGTTGAGATTTTGTCCCGGTGTGGCACCTGCAAACGGATCGGTCGAGAATTGGAAGGTATCTTTACCTGCGCCACCCGTCAGGACGTCACCTGTAACTGCACCATTCGCACCTACGATCGTTCCAGTGCCGCCAATCAGAATGTCATTCCCGTCGCCACCATCCGCAATCACACGAGTGCTAGTTGCTCTGGCGTCAAGAATGTCGTTGCCTGCGCCACCTGTGAATTGAACGAGGTCAACGCCAGTTCCGGTCAGGTCATTGACGATAAACGAGTCATTACCACCTTCGCCAAACACATCGAAGACTTCAGAGGTATCGACCACCAGATTGAATTGACCAACAGGCTGTCCGTCTAGCCCAACGCGCTCAAAGAAGGCTTTGCTATCGGCGTTTTTGCCCAACACGAAGTTGTCGCCTTTCAACACAGAACCGTTGACTTCAACCGTATCTCGGCCTGCGCCACCGCTGATGATGTCGTTGCCTTCACCGTCATCCCAGTCCATGCGATCGTCGCCATTACCGCCATTCATGATGTCGTTACCCTTCTTGGCGGAAAGGAAGTCGTTGCCATCACCACCCGATAGCGTGTCATCGGCAGTTCCACCGTCTAGCGTGTCACTCCCTTCGCCACCATCGGCCACGATGCGGGTGAAGGTTGCTGTTGCGTCCAGAGTGTCGTCTCCGGCTCCACCTGTAAATTGAACGACATCGACGCCAGTGCCGCTTAGATCTTTCACCACAAAAGAGTCGTTGCCGCCTTCACCAAACACGTCATAGACTTCAGCGGTATCTACTTTAAGGTTAAATAATCCTACGGGTTGTCCATCTAATCCGACGCGCTCAAATAGCGTTCTACCTGGAGATAACTTGCTGAGGACGAAGTTGTCGCCTTTAGCTAATGAGCCATTTACTTCAACGGTATCTCGACCAGAGTCACCGCTAATTACGTCATTTCCTTCCCCGTCATCCCAATCCAGGGTGTCATCTCCGCTGCCGCCGCGCATCCGGTCGTCGCCTGTGCCACCGGAAACGAAGTCATTACCGCGACCACCGTACAGAATATCGTTGCCGGAACCACCGTCCAGGTTATCGTCACCGGAATCGCCATAGATGGTGTCTTTACCAGAACCACCTTTGATCGAATCATCGCCAGCACCACCGCGAATGATGTCGTTTCCAGCACCACCGTCAATGGTGTCATCGCCAGCACCGCCAAACAGGCGATCGTTGCCAGCACCACCTTTAACCGTATCGTCGCCTAAACCACCGTCCACTAAGTCATTGCCTTCGTCACCGAAGCACTTATCGTTTCCGGCTCCGCCTCTGAGGAGGTCGTTGCCGCCTCCGCCAAAGTAAACATCTTTACCGGGTGCGCCTAGAAAAACATCTCTGCGATTGCCGCCACGTAGTCTTACCATGAGTAACTCCAAATTTGTGTTGAAAATTGAGTGAATTGTCGTGAAACAGTTGGCCTTTGCTAATGCAAGACCGTTGTGAAAACATTTGAAATCAAATGAAAACGCGGTTGGAAAACTCTAAAGACAACTGCTAGCGATATATTTTTTGAGTTTGATAGTGCTCTCAGCAGTGTGTTTGGAGTAGTTTATAGCTGTGTGCATTTGAGTTAGAACGAGGTTCAAGGGTAGAACCCCTGGCTGGGAGCGAAGCCCCCACATCCCCTTATTTTTTTGATGTCCTAACAGATGTGGCTACAGCTATAAAACAACACGTTTTTGAATTCTTGAGGGTTGATGTAATCGGTTGATTACACAAATGAAACAGATTGGATGTGAGGGAGTTTGGAACCCGGTGGGTTGCTCTCGTTCCCGCCACAAGTACTACATTAAACGGCTTCTCTGAGTTTGCCAGCCTGAAAAAGTCTGAAAAGGTCAGAGGGTAGGGGAAGAGGGAAAAACTCTTTGTTTAGGAGTCAGGAGCCAGGAGTCAGAAGCCAGAAGGAATGCCGATCGTAATGCTGTCGAGACGGTGATATGCTGCTGCGATGGCGATGTGACAAAATGCAGTGTTCACCCGATTGGGTTCACCCGATTGGGCTACTATGGCACAGATTTTAGGGGTTTGGCTGCAATCAAACCAGACATCTGACTTTCTCAGACCTTTTCTTGCTGGCAAACGATCGCAACTCGTTTATGGTGTTTTTGTGGAGAAGGTGATTTGAAAAGGATTTAACCGATGTTTTCCAAGATTGCAGAAAGATATATGCATGTTACGCGATGGGGACTGGCGATCGCATGGCTGGTTCTCATTCTATCTATGTTTTACGACCCCATTTCGGCTTCGTTAACCGATACGAATGCTATGTTTGCCGCATCTACCGCAAATGGATGTTTTCAGTTTCAGGGCGAATGTCGTCCGCTCTCTCCCTATCCGATGGGTGCCCGCATTTTTTGGGGGATGGTATTGCCGACTGCCATTCTGACTCTGCTGATTTTTGGCCATGAAGTGTGGCGGCGCATCTGTCCCCTGTCTTTTATGGCGCAAATTCCGCGTGCATTCGGCTGGCAACGCAAACGGGTGATCAGCGAAGAATCCTGGCTGGGGCGCAATGCACTGTATTTTCAGTTCTGCTTATTATTCTTGGGATTAAATCTGCGATTGCTATTGGTGAACTCCGATCGCTTTTTATTGGGTGGATTTTTGATTCTTACGATTCTGGCTGCCATCACCGTCGGCTTTTTGTATGACGGAAAAACCTGGTGCAACTACATTTGCCCGATGGCTCCGGTACACATGATTTATAGCGAGCCGAACGGGTTACTGGGCAGCGAGGCCCATACCGCACCACCGAAAGCGATTACGCAATCGATGTGTCGCGTTGTCGATTCGCAGGGAGAGGAAAAGAGCGCTTGTGTGGCCTGCAAAGTAGGATGTATCGACATTGATGCAGAAGGTTCGTATTGGGAGGGCATTCGACGGCCCGATCGCAAGCTGCTGTATTACGCCTATGTGGGTCTGGTGATTGGTTTCTATCTGTACTTCTGGCTGTATTCAGGCAGTTGGAGTTATCTTTCGGCTGGCGTGTGGAATGAAACAAATCAACTGGCGACGTTGCTCAGCCCTGGTTTTTATTTGGGGGGACGGGCGATCGCCATTCCAAAACTCTTAGCCGTACCGTTTACGCTCACCGTTTGTTCGGGGCTGACCTATGCGTTGGGCATCTGGATTGAGCAATATTGGAAACGCCAGAATAAGCGGCTGGGCTATCTATTAAGCGTTGAACAGTTGCAAAGCCGCATGTTTGCGGGGGCTGTATTTCTAGCGTTTAACCTGCTGTTTTTTATGGGTGTTCGTCCGACGCTGGGTTACTTTCCGGTTAGCATTCAACAGCTCTTAAGCTGGGCGGCGGTTGTAGCTAGCAGCCTGTGGTTGGTCAAAACGTGGCAGCGCAGTGCCCAACGCTATAATCGCGAACGGGATGCCAGTTTGCTGCGGCGTCAGTTGCACAAGTTGAATATTGATTTATCGCAATTTTTAGAAGGGCGATCGCTGGATGACTTAAAACCAGACGAACTGTATACTCTCGCGAAAGTGCTGCCCGGATTCACTCAGGATTATCGGATGCAGGTGTATAAGGGTGTGTTGCGAGAAGCGTTTGAGAAACAAAGCGTGTCTCCTTTCAAGAGTATGAAAGCGTTTCAACCGTTGCGACAAAATCTGGGAATTTCGGAAGAGATGCACTGGGCAATTTTGGATAAGCTGCAAATCGAAGAACCGAATTTATTCCAATCGCCTCGCTGGCAAACTCGCGATATTGATCCAACCGTACATCGTTCTGCGGATCGATCTGCTGGTTCAGAGGCAACTGTGTATCGTCCGACTCAATCTCGATTTGACGCGTTGCCAAGCGGTTTAAAGTCATCTCGACGGGAGGGGCGATCGCCAGTTCGAGATTCCGATCTGACAGTCGTAACACCAACGACACAAGCACCCGTAAATCGTGACAGCAATGCAGAGTGGAATCGAAATAGTGCATCAGACGATGCAACAGTACGACGAGATATTCATTAAGTTGTAGGTTGGGTTGAGCCTGAGCGAAATTCAACAAAGCTTTGATACTGTTGGGTTTCCTTCGTCAGCCCAACCTACATTGATGTTCATTCACAGCTTTGATACTGTTGGGTTTTCTTCGTCAACCCAACCTACATTTACTATATTTACGCTCATTCACAGGACACAGCCATGCTCAAAATTAAATTACTGAACTATCCGACAGGCGATTTACAAGAAACGGTTTTAACGCCAGAAACCATGTTAAATCACGAGTGTATTATTGGTCGCACCTCTAGTTGTAACTTAATTTTAGATAGCTTAGACGTAAGCCGTGTACACGGTAGGATTCAGTTTCTTAAAGGTGAATATTATTACACCGATTTAGGCAGCGCGAACGGATCATTTATTAATAATCAAGCGGTTAAAGTGAATCAAAGTTACAGCTTGAAGATGGATGATTTGATTCGTATTGGTGATTTTATCCTGTTCGTTGAAGCGATAGAAACAACTTCGTCTAAAGGCGAAACGTCGATTTGGCAGAAGTTGAATGGCGATCGCCAATATTGGACGAAAGGGGATCTCACCGTTCGTTGTGTTCGCATCACGAATGAAACATCAGATGTCAAAACATTTGTCTTTGTTGCAGAACCACTGGTGCTATTTGATTACAAACCCGGTCAGTTTGTCACATTGGAATTTGACATTAACGGTGAAGAAGTCTTACGGTCTTATTCCATTTCGTCAACTCCGTCTCGTCCGCATACATTAGAGATTACCGTTAAGCGAGTTGCTGCTCCGGCAAATGCAGCAGATGTTCCAGCAGGTTTAGTGTCCAACTGGCTGCATGACAATCTGCACGTCGGGAGTCAGGTCAAACTGAAAGGGCCATTGGGTAAATTCACCTGCTTGCCGACTCCTGCCCAAAAGCTGCTGTTTATTTCAGCCGGAAGCGGCATCACTCCAATGATGTCGATGTCTCGCTGGTTAGCCGATACCGCCGCCGAATCCGATGTGGTCTTTTTCCACTGCGCTCGCACCGCCCGCGATATCATTTTCCGACAAGAGTTGGAAATGATGGCAACCCGTTTGCCAAACTTTCGTTTGGCAATTTCCACGACTCGTCCTGATGTCGGTCATCCCTGGTTTGGCTTCACCGGACGGTTGACGGAGACCATGCTACGGGCGATCGCTCCCGACTTTCAAGAGCGCACGGTTTATGTCTGTGGCCCTAACGAATTTATGCAATCCACAAAAGACATGTTGGAACACCTGAACTTCCCCATGCAGAACTATTACGAAGAAAGCTTTGGCGCACCGAAGAAGGCGAAAAGAGATAGGGAAGTTCGGGGAGATGGGGAAGGTCGGGAAGTCGCGTTGGTTGGAGCTGGTGCTATGGAAGCCGCACTTATGCTCGCAACCTCCCCATCTCCTCTATCCCCCATATCTCCCCCATCCTCCCCATCTCCTTCATCCCCCTCATCTCCGCCGCTAATCGTCTTCGCTCAATCGGGCAAGGAAGTAGATTGGGACGAAGAAGCGGAATCCATCCTAGAGTTGGCTGAGCAGGAGGGAATCAAGATTCGGAGTAACTGTAGGCAGGGTGTTTGCGGAGCCTGTAAAAAGCGAAAGCTAGAGGGTGAGATACGATATGAATCGTCGCCGGATGCGCTTGATGACGATGAACAGGCCGCAGGGTATGTTCTCACCTGTGTTGCCAGTCCGGTAGGACGTGTGGTAATTGATGCGTGAGAAGTGTCC
>DATNPS010000564.1:0-8429 GCA_036703095.1 Crinalium sp.
GGTACTGTTACAACATGGCTCATCGTTCCTTCAATTGTCGTGAGTGACCGCTAAAGAATTGAACAACTTTTACATCTTGCTACGGAAATGTGAAGGTTGTTCAAATGGGCATTCGACAAACGTGCAAAAAGTGCCTCGCGCAACGCGCGAGGCACTTTTTGCACATTTCAGCTATAGCAACCGTTGAGATGGTTAGGACAGGGGGTATGGGGGCTGCGCCCCCAGCCAGGGGTTCCACCCCTGCACCCCGTCCTAACTAACCCCTCGATTGCTATACAGGTAAGTAGGCAAGCCTAATTAAACCAAACCCAGAAAACCGGGGGAGTGCCCCTCCGGGGCACTCCCCCGGTTTTCTATCTAATGTTTAATTGTGCCTACCTACTTAGAGCTATCCTTTTTGTTCGGGCAACATGCACTTATCGCTATCGCATCCGGCTGGCCCTTCCACCGTTGATTCACCGGAATCATAGCGAGCCAGAGCCGTGTAGAAATCATCCGTCTTTTGCTGTGATTTCACCTGACGCTGGAGCTGAACATAGGTGGCTCGGTCGATCTTCTCGAAGGGCAACCGTGGGAACGGCGCATTAAATCGAGCCAGAAGCGCCGCGCTAATATACCCCTCATCATTGGCGATCGCCTGATGAATCCGGGTGGCCAACGGTTCGATCTCGTCCTCGTTGAGTTCGATCGTCGCGCTGGTGTTGTGAGCGGTGTAGTGCTTCTGCACCTGCATGTAGAAATCAAACTGAGATAGCGCCGAAAACTTCTCAATTTCAATTTCATCTGCTCCCGGCAGGTTAGCCCAGGGCACCTCAACTGGAATTTCTACCAGCCATTCCGTGCAGCGTGGATCAAACGGATCATTCAGCAGGTTGCCGTTCTCATCCTTGTCGGATTGCGACGGCACAATGCTGTAGCCATACTCCAGACAGGCCATCGCCACAGGATCATTCTTACGGAAGGTGATCCGACGAATGAACCGCTGGGCTTTGGGTGGATGCCATCCAGGGCTAGCTCCAGTCAGGAGAGATTTTGTTCCCGCAGGCTGAACCGTCGTACAGCGATTGGGTCGCTTGATCTGGTGGCGATCGCAATAATCCCACACCACCCGATGCACCACCTCGTTCCAGAAGCTCAGGTACCGCGCTTCTTTTTCCTTAAACTCCAGACCTGCGACGGTATCGGGGCGACCCTGTGCCCACCAGCGCAACCATTCCACACCAAAGGCATGAACGAAGAAGTCAAACAATCCAGTAAAGGACACGCCCACAATCGGGTCATCTTCCCGCGATTCCTGATAGCGGGGTTCCATAAACCGATGGTTGAGGAGTGCCGCTACAGACAGCGCCCCTGCTGTAAAGGCTTCCTCTTGCTGACGGAAATCATTTGGATCAAGTTGGTTTAAGTGAACTTCCGCCAGGTTGCAGTGGAAGTTTTGGCCAATGATCTCGCCACAGTTATGAGCCACAATCCCGTTGGCATCAAAGCGAGTTGGGCCAGGTACGGTACAGTCATAGACAGCTTCAACACCATCGGGGGCGATCGCCACCACCGTCACCGCAAACCGTTCGCGATTGAATTGCCGCTTGTAGGAAGACAGTAATTCCGCTAACCGCTGGGCTTTGTCGGGCTGCTGGAATCCAATCACTTCCTGAAAGACGCTCAGGTTGTCATTAGCGATGACTAACTCATGCTGCGCTTTGCAGGAATATTCCGCTAACTCCCGCTGAGAATTGGGCAGCAGGCGCGTTTGTTCGGGCCGACGATTTTGGTATAGCGTTGACGCAATCCCCAACCGCAGCAACATCCGCTGAACGGCTTGCAGATTCGCTAAATTGCTCTGCGCCAGTCGAACGCTAATGCCTTTTGATTGAGTCCCTTGAACGCTGCCGTCTGCATCAAACAAGCCCCGCAGAAATCCGCAGTAGAAGTCGTAGCTGGCTCGTTCAATTTCAGGTGTAACGACCTTCGCACCGACCTGAAGCCCATAGCGGGTCGCCAACTTAAATAGAGCGGCTCCACCAATTTCGTAGTAGCGATTTTGGGGATGATATATTCCTTTGGCTTTGAAGTCAGGGAACGCCCGCTGACAGGTTGCCAGCGCAAATTCATACATCTCGGCTTGATGATCGCCCCAGTAGCGCAGTTTACCCTGACGGGCTTGGCTGGCTTCATGAACCGCAAAACATCCATCTCCCACAAAATTGCCCAGCAGCCAACCGTCATCCCAGGTGCCTTCGCCTTGCCAGGGTTGCAGCCCACGATGATTGTGGATCAGGATGCGATCGCCCGGTTGCAAGTCTCCGGCTTCTACCCAGTCAGTGTACTGCGCCTTTTGAGTTTGGCTGGTGACTTTCAGGACACGATGGTTTGCCGTGAGACGCAGGGCATACCCTTCTTGGGTTTGCAGTTTGACGACAGGCTTAACGCCGCTGAAAAAGAATCCCCCTGGTGTCGTGCTGAACAATTCACCGTTGACGTAGGTACCGTGCTGCTTGCCAATTAGCTCCTGCACCTGGCGAGGGCCATCTTCAGTATGTACCCAGGTATCGGCAGTTACACAGGGATTTAGACCATAGCGACCTTCTCCCTCAGCGCGACGCTCCGCTTCTCCGGCCCACTGAATCGCACCTTCACCGGAATAGTACTGCTTGCGAACAGCTTCGGTACACTCCTCTAAGGTTGGCTTGCGGTGGAAGACACGAGTATGGTTCGCCATCCGCAACACGTCGCGTTCGGGATCGATGCGCCAGTTGCCGTTTTCGTCCTGCATCCACAGGTTATCTTTGGCGATCGCTGCCGCTACATCTTCGCTGTCAAACTGACGCATCCCCGCGCTGTTGTGGGTTAGATAGCCATCGCAGTAGAAACAGTGAGCCTCTTCTACTTCAATGTCATAGGTTTGAACGGAGTCGTAGCTGCCCAATCCTTTCACGGTGACCGGAATATCTAACTCAAGCTCAGATTCCGCGACATAGCGCTCATAGTTAGCGTCTACCGTGCGCGATCCCTGGAACCCCATGTCTCGCATTTCGCTGTAAGTATAGGCTTCTCGCATGACGGCACCCGGTACCGTGAAGCCATACATTTTTAAGCCCTGGCGCAGCAATCCTTTTACAGAATGAGGCGCAATCAGAGTGTTATAGCGCTGCTTCAAAGCGGGAATCGTCAGGTTATATTTCACCCGCCAGTTCGCTTCCTGGGGATACACAATGGTCAGCCGTCCAGCAATTCCCAGGCTTGACAGCACTGCGCCCACTTGTTGCACAAAGGAGCGATACACCGTTGTTACCAGATGTGGGGGCCGATTATTGACTGCTCCATCGCTATCCATCAATCCCGCCAGATATGCGGCTCGAATATCCACGGTTCCTTGCAAAATAAAATCGGGAACCTGTAGCGGCTGATTCGGTTGTTTAATGTATCGCTGGAAGTATTCAGCTAGCCGAATCGACGAACAGATGGACTTGGCCGTATTCTCTCCCCGCACGCTGCCGTGACTAGCGGTTAGGCCAAATAGAGCCAGTGCTGCATCTAGTTTCTGTTGGATTTGAGTGGCGATCGCCGTGTCCAGCCCGTTCATGGCCCACTCTACGCGACCATACGGCTTGTCGTGCTTGTTTCGCCCCAGTGCCACATAGCCATCTCCATGCGTGAAGCCGATTAACCAGGCCACCTCTGGCGTTAAGGCGGGAATGGTTAATGGTTTGACGGTTCGACTCTGCTCTGGACGAGTTTCAGTAAAGTCGGGCGGCAAATGGGTGATTGTGCCGGGTAAGACCTGCATGTTGTGCAGAAGGCGATCGCCCTCCAACATTTCAGCTGCGTGCTTCCACACGATGCCGCCTTTCGCATCGGCTAATACCGCATGACGGTGGTTTAGCGTCGATCGCAGAGGCGTTGCGTTTGTCTCCAGTTCATACACATCCTGAATGCCCTGGTCAAACTTATCGACGACTCGGCGGAATCCCAGTGGGGTTTGCACCAGATCGCCCACCTGCACATCTTTGATCGGCACCAGTCCTTTGAAGGTGTGAACCAGCGCATTTTCTGGCAAACAGCGGCGAATATTTCCGGCCACCACGCAAGCCGCCGCTTCATCAATCAGCAAGCAGCATTCTACCGAATTCAACTGACGCCCTAATGCCTTGTTGAGAATGTGAGCACAGCGCTCGTACAGTCCGGGTAAACGAATCGGGTTGGCAACGCCACCAAATCCCTTGAGTCGTTCCCCGGCAGGACGGACATCGCGGAGGTCGATCGTCACCTGCACCTCGCCCGAAAACCGTTCGTCGGTCGAAAGTTCCAGCAAGCTTTGATAGGATTTCACCCATCCCTGACGGCTATCGCCAATGCGGATAATGACGCGATCGCCATCCACGGTTACATCGGTCACATCTTTTCGTTCCGATGCTGGGGTCGTGCCAATTTCGCCCTGTAGCGTGACGGTCAGGCGATTGCGAATGGGAGGGAGTTGATTCAGGTACTTGGGTTCCAATACGGCACCTGTGCCACAGCCCATCATGGCCAAATCCATCATCAGACCGAACGATCGCCAGTCCACCACGTTGGTACTGGTGCAGTTGTAAGCCCCCGAAAAGTTTTCTGGCTTCTCAACCCAGGAGGTACCGCCCACCCACAGCCAACGACCGGATGGCAGGCTCTTCAGTTCCTGCTGCATCTTTCCGATTAGGGCTTCTTCTTCAGGGGTAAGTTTACCGAGTTTACTGATGCCTTGTAGGGTGCGATCGCATACCTCATCCCAGGTTTCGCGCAATCCTTGCGCCTTTTCACCTCGACGGCTGTAGGTTCTGTAGAATACAGGATTCGCAGCAGGAGCGGATTCTGGGAAAGGACTGGTTTGGCGGATACGTTCAATATCTTGAACCATAGACTTAAAACTCTCGCTGGTTAAAACGTGGGGAAGGGGCGATTGAACCGTAGATGTAGCGTTTTGCTCTCAAAGTAAACACTATATACACTAAACTAGCAAAAGAAAAGACGCAATCGGTAGAAGCGAAATTCCTAATTTCCTCGTTATGCTACAGGCGCTTCGGGGTAATTTAACCCTATTAAAGAAGCCTTACATCAGCAATGTTCAGTCAATCTACTGGGTTCAGATTTTGGGTTCAATGGGTATTGATTAATATTTCCAGCCTAGCTGCAAGCTTTGCGTTAGCTGGCTTATTAAAAGATATAAACCTGGAAAACTATAGTTACTTTGTTACAAATTCTCCTAATGTCGTTGACTGTGTTGCAGGTGGATTGCTATTAGGAGTAGCACAATGGTTAAGCCTCAAAAGGCTGATTCCAAATCTTAGTTATAAATGGATAGCAGGTAGTTTAATCGCCTTACCTGTCAGTGTGTTGTTAAGCCTTACGATACATAAGTTTCTTATTTGGTTCTATTTCTTTAACCACCCCAGTTCTATTATGTTCAGCGCGCTTCTTCTAGGTAGTGCCGGGTTTGTAGGCGGCATTATGGGAGGAGTTATTGCTGGGCTGGTTCAACAAACAGTACTCAAGCAGCACGTTCAACCAGTTAGTTTGGTAGTTCTATTGCTAGCTAACATGATTGGTTCAGCGATAGGTTGGGCTGCAAGCTGGAGCACTGCCTTTTATGCTGACAACATAGCCATTAATTTCTATCAAATTGAAAGTCAAGTTATAGAGTTGGCTGTGTTAGGAATTGTTTTTGGTTTGGTGAATGGTGCGATTGTAGGAGGAGGGTTGGTTTGGGTACTACTACGACCAAGATTGTTTATTTGATTGTGATGTTCTTGTTGCTAAGCGGGAACTTTGCAACGGGTACCGCCGGGACGGCGGTGTTACGATGCGCGGAGAAAATCCCCTGCGGCCAGGATGGCGCCACCGACGATCAGGAAACACGCTAGGCCGATCGCCCAACTCGCGTCCGCTAATCCACATAGCACCAGTAATAGTGTGGAAAGCAGGGGAGCCGTGTAAGACAACGCTCCCAGAACTTTGATATTGCCGCGCTTGACGCCATAATCCCAGGTAAAGAAAGCCAGACCAACCGGGCCTAGCCCCAAACAGGCGATCGCCAGCCACTCCCCTCCCACAGGCCAGACGGTTGGCTCGAATGCCGCATGACACAGCCAGGCCAGGATCGCGGTGACGCCACAAAAGCCGCCCACGGCCTCTGTCGGAATGGCCCCAAATCGTCTGGAGAGTACTGAATAGCTCGACCAGGTTAACGCGCACACCAGCGCGGCCAAATAGCCAAGGCTGTACTGCATGTTAAACGCGATCGCTTCACCTTTTGTCACGAGCAGACCCGCTCCTGCAAATCCGGCGATCGCCCCCACTACATGAAACCAGCGCAAGTTCTCACTAGGCAGCATGGCTGAAAAGAGCACAATCAGCAGAGGCCAGAGGTAGGCAATCAGGCTCGCTTCAACGGCGGGCGCATGTTGGAGCGCCAGGAAATAAAAGAAGTGAAACCCAAACAGACCGCCAATTCCCAAGATCCATACAGCAACCGGAAGCCTTAAGTATTTCAGAATCGAGCCACCTTGCTTGAGCCAGAGCAATATCCCAATCCCAAAGGCGATCGTGAATGCCATCGCAGTGAGTTGAAAGGGAGGTGTAGAACCGCTCAGTTTGGTCAACAGAGCCAGGGTGGCCCACATCAAAATGGCAGTAAATCCGATCAATGTTGGTTTGGTTTGAGTCCGGCTAGCCAGCATCGTTCAGCGCTCCTGGAGAGATTACGATGCAGTATATGGGTGAACGCAAAGCAGATGCTTAACCAAATTTCGGATGCTATTTATCCAATCGTCGGATCTGCTGGCGATAGGATAAAGGCGTCATGCCCTCACGCTGCTGAAACAGACGGGTGAGCGATGCATGGTGTTCATATCCGACCTGTTGCGCGATGTCTAGAACGGACAAATGGCTGGATAGAAGTAGCTCTTTTGCTTTCGCAAGTCGAATGGTTTGAATGTAATTTTTTGGAGAAGTTCCGGTGATTTTTTTAAACCATTCGCAGTAGTACGTAACGTTATAGCCTTCCAGTTTGGCTAATGTTTCTAAACGAATCGATTGATAGTAGTTTGCGTGAATGTATTGCAGCGATCGCGGTACACAATCCTTCAACAACAGCCGATACGCATATTGAAATAAATTCGTTAAATCTGGAGTACCAGAGATATCACAAAGTTCAGCTAGCAGGAGCGATCGCACAGCTTGCCATCGACCATCTATGGTAGCCACTAAGCCACCCTTTAAATAATTTGTATTGGCCTGAGTTAAAAAAATGGTGGGAATATCGAGGACTAAGAATTCATTCGTTTGCTTGGCGTAGAACGTATGCAAACATCCGGGCGGCAGAAAAAAAAGACGGGCATCGTCAAGTTCCAATTCGTGCTGCGAGGTTTCGATAAAGAGCGATCCTTGTAGCGGCAAAATAAGCTGTGCAAATGGATGATCGTGAGTGTCGATCCGATCAGAATAAATTCTGCATTCTCCCTGAATTCCAGTCAGCGATTCCATTCGCACTAACCCTATTTTTGTTTCGCTAACACCTGACGTTTTAGATGAAGCAACTGGCGATCGCAAATCCCAGACGACGCCAACCCGTCCACCGTTTGCAGCAAATAATCTGAACACGACCCAATTAAACCATGCGCAGTCGCAATATGCTGCACCATAACATCATGCGATATGTTTCCAGCATAGTGATGATGAGAACGGTTGATCACGAAGGCGATCGCATTGACCTCGCGATCGTCATGCATCACCTTGACCCAGCGCGGAATGTATGACCCAATGATCATTTCTCGTCGCCAGAGCAGCAGTAATTCCGATGCTACATCAGCGCCAGCAATGCGATACACCACCCCTCGGCAGCTTCCACCGTGATCCAGACCGAGTACTAGCCCCGGATTATCCGGTGTGCCGCGTCCCAAGGGTGTCCACAAGCAAAAACGTCGATGAAATCCGTACACTTTGCCCACAAATCGTTCATCAAATTTAAAGATCGGATTCCAGATCAGTGACCCGTAAGCAAACAGATGGACATCTGAACCGGGTGTCTGGTGCTTCAAGGTAGATTGGATGGAGGTTTGCAGTTCTGCGTCACTTAAAACATGAAAGTCAAGCCCAGCCTCCAAAATGTGCTTCTGAAATCGTCGTGCCTCCAGGTCAGCACGGGTTAAAGACATGCGATCGCCCCTTCAAACTAATCCGAACGTCCCTAAAAGGGTATTTACATCTTAAAGTCAAGTCCATTTTATACTGGCGTATTTGTTACTTTCGGCCACTCGATCGCCAAACGCTGCCCATTCGCTTGGGGGACATAGCCTAGCGGCTAAAGTCGCCACTCCCTCAGCCGTTAGATACGCCCTCTACGCATTCAGCAATTCTCATTTTGAAACCAATTGCGGGTTTTGCGCGCCCGACGGGCG
>DATNPS010000565.1:0-22087 GCA_036703095.1 Crinalium sp.
CAATCGAATCTTGCGGAAGAGTCTATTACGTCATAGTAAAGGGCGATCGCTTATGGCGATGCTATATTGCCTTTGATCAACCGCGCTCTGTTCCTTGGAGCTATGGTTGCTGAGTAGTAGATCTCTCTGGGGGCTTCCCCCCAGACCCCATTGGGGAGCGAGCGGCGCTCCCCAAACCCCTTCCGCAAGGGGTTGATGGTAAGTGGGATGAAGCGCTTCGCATTGCCTTCGTAGCGGGTGTTTATTGGGGCTTCGTGGGCGGGACTGCGCCCTGTAATATGAATTTAGATTTTAACCACGACAAATAACCCCGTAGAGATGTGCCATTGGCACGTCTTAAAACGCCATACATCGCGGCAATAGTTCAAAACGATGTAACGGGAGTCTATTGTTTTTCCAGGATGCCGGGATTTCTCAGATCTGAGAGCGTGGCACTGCCTGTGCAGAAAAGGACGGTGCTGATTTCGGCGATGAGGGCGTTTGTGAGTTCGTCCAAGGCTGCTTCAGATTTGGAGGCGGCTTGCAGGAAGGGGAAGGCTAACCCAGCCAGATCAGCTCCGAGGGCGATCGCCTTGGCGGCTTCTAGCCCATTGCGCAATCCGCCAGAGGCAATCAAGGGGAGGTGAGGGGCGATCGCTCGAATGCTGGTAATGCACTCGGCGGTTGGAATGCCCCAGTCGGCAAAGGTTTCTCCTAATCGTCGTTGACGGGCATCTTTGGCTCGTTCGCTTTCAACTTTGGCCCAGGAGGTACCACCTGCTCCGGCGACATCAATGGCGCTGATGCCGACATCGATTAATTTTTGAGCCATTGCAGCGGAGATGCCGTTGCCGACTTCTTTGGCAATCACGGGAATGGGGAGCTTGGCGCAAAGCGTTTCAATTTTGCCAAACAACCCTCTGAAGTTGGTGTCTCCTTTGGTCTGAACCGCCTCTTGCAGCGGGTTGAGATGCAGAATGAGGGCATCGGCTTCCAGCCAATCTACTACTCGCAAACATTCATCTAAGCCGTAGTCATAGTTCAACTGCACCGCGCCCAGATTGGCAAATAGCAAGATGTCGGGTGCTAGCGATCGCACTGAGAAAGTTGAAACCACCTGCGGGTTTTCGATCGCCACTCGTTGAGAGCCGACCCCCATTGCAATCCGATAGCGCTGAGCGACTTCGGCTAGGCGATAGTTGATGAGTCGGGCCAGGTCTGTTCCTCCGGTCATGGATGAGATCAAGAGGGGGGCACCGAGCGATTTGCCTAAAAATGTGGTGGAAAGATCGACGTCGCTAAAGGCGAGTTCGGGCAGGCAGGTATGGGTAAAGCGATAGCGTTCTAACCCGCTTGTGATTTGGCGACACTGTACGTCTTCTTCAAGACATACCCGAATATGATCTGCTTTGCGAGATTGAGTGGCGATCGCCTGGTCTGAAATGGCTGGAGGACTGGAACTGCTGATGGTGTCGTCTGAAAGAGAGTTGATGGGTAAATTCACAGGCTTATGATAATTGCGAGAAAATTATAATAGTTCAATTCTCGGATGAGGATTGCCGTTGTGGACAACCCTTATCGCGGAATGAGTTCAACCGCATCTCGCCCATCTAACTCTTGCAGATAAACGCGGACTTTCTCTTCTTTGGCAGTGGGCAGTTTTTTACCTGTGAAATCGGGGTGAATAGGCAATTCCCGATGCCCCCGGTCTACCAGAACGACCAGCCAGATCGCGGCGGGTCTACCGTAATCGTGAACGGCATTCAGGGCCGCTCGAATGGTACGCCCCTTGTAGATCACATCGTCTACCAGAACCACAATCTTGCCAGACAGATCAAAGGGAATCTCCGTTTTTTCGGGCGTTCGCAGATCAATTTGATCCAGATCGTCTCGGTAAAAGGTGATGTCCAGCGACCCAACAGGGACTTGAACTTGCTCTAAAACCTCGATTTGCCGTGCCAGCATGTGAGCCAGGGGAACCCCTCTGGTGTAGATGCCCAACAGCAGCAGTTGATCTGGATCGCCGACTCGCTCGACAAGTTGAGAAGCAAGTCGTGTTACCGTTCGACGCAATTCATCGGCAGACAGAATTTCGACAATTTCTGGCGGCATAGACGCAGAGTGATGAAGAGTAGAGACAAACCCAATTGATTGTGAGATGCTCTAATCTCCAAAAAGTTGGGTTAGGTTGATGCTACCTGATCTTAGTGCTGAGTGCTGAGGACTGGGTATTACCTCTTGCTCAGCACTTAGTCCTCAGTTCTCAGCACCTTCAAACTCCGCTCTAATGTCCTACGGGTGCTTTTGCTCCCGCTCCACCTTTGCCTAGAAACAGCAGCAGCGGCAGCGAACAGAGAAACACAATGCCCACAAAGCGGAAGATATCTGCGTAAGACAATACGGCTGCCTGCGTGTTAACCAATTGCTCCAGGCTAGCAAGAGCCTGTTGATGGGCGGTTACCGCATCGGAACCCTGGCTTTGAAACACGCCTGTCAGTTGATTGAGCCGCTGATTTGTTTCCGGGTCGTAAGGCGTTAACTTCGAGAGCAACACCGTTGTGTGGAAGGCTTCTCGCTGTTGGAGCAGGGTTGTGAGGAGGGCGATCCCAATGCTGCCGCCGAGTTGACGCGTCAGGTTATAGAAGCCAGAACCTGCGGAAACATCGCTTTTAGGCAATGGTCCCAGCGTCGCCAAACTAAGCGGCAGAAACATCAGAACGGTGACGGCTCCTCGCCATACCAGAGGCCAAAATAATTCGTCGGTTCCGGTTTGGGGCGTAATTCTAGCCAGACTAAACATAACGATACTGGAGCCGATCGCCCCCATTGCGATCAGCAGTCGAGCATCCACCTTGGTAGAAACCTTGCCCAGCAAAATCATCACGATAGCGGACGCCAGCGCACCGGGAGCCAGCAACCATCCGGTCTGAGTGGCCGAAAACCCTAGAATGCCCTGAGCAAACAGCGGCACGGCGAAGAGGGTGCCATACAGCCCCATCCCTAAAATGCCGGAGTAAACACTGCCTGCTGACAAAGAGCGGTGGCGCAACACCCGCAAATCAACTGCCGGAGCGCGTGCAGACAACTCCCGCCAGACAAACATCACAAACCCCACGACCGCAATCACGACCATGCTGGTGATAAACGCAGAGTCAAACCAACCATCCTGTTCGCCTTCTTCCAGAGCGGTTTGTAGACAGCCGACTGAAATGGCGAGCAGTGCAATTCCGGCCCAATCTACCCCCTGATTGGAGTGTTGGGGATTTGGGCGATCGCCCTGCAAAAACAGCACGGCCATTGCAACGGCCAGAATGCCAACGGGCAGGTTGATAAAGAAAATCCAGCGCCAGCCCAGGCTGTCGGTTAAATAGCCGCCCAGAGTCGGGCCGATCGCAGGGCCAGCAATTACCCCAACTCCGAAAACAGATTGGGCGACTCCCTGCTCGGCAGGCGGAAAGGTTTCAAATAAAATGGCCTGTCCTTTGGCCAGAAGTCCGCCCCCACATAGACCTTGAATAATGCGAGCGACGACCAGCATCGGCAGATTGACGGCCAGTCCGCACATCACTGAAGCGATGGTGAATCCGACCATTGAAAAAATGAAATAGTTCTTTTTGCCAAACTGATCGCCCAACCAGGCAGAAAGCGGAATCAGAATCACGTTGGCGATCGCATAGCTGCTGACGACCCAGCCTACTTCACTCACCGTGGCCCCTAAGTTTGCCTGAATGTCGGCCAGAGCCACGTTGACAATGCTGGTATCAATCACTTCGAGAATGGCCCCTAACGCAGCTGTGAGGGCGATCGCCCATTTGAGGGGTCCCTGGATGTAACCAGATGGACTGTAATTGGCTTGCCCTCGGCGGCGAGCCAAACGATTAGACGATGTAGCCATACTCGATTTACGGTCTTGTTGCAGATGTTGTATCCACTGTGACCGTGACGCTTAAGCCCGGTCTGAGCTTGTGGTCGGGGTCGCTGTTGGGAGGGAACACGAGGCGGACGGGCACCCATTGCACCACTTTGTTGTAGTTGCCTGTGGCGTTGTCGGGGGGAATGAGCGCGAACTGGGCACCCGTGGCGGGACTGATGCCAGCGATCGTGGCGTGGAAGGTTTCACCAGGGTAGGCATCCACCTCCACGTCTGCCGATTCGCCGGGGTGCAATCTGCCTAACGCGGTTTCTTTGAAGTTTGCTTCCACATACACCTGATCTGCCGTGAGCGGCACCAGGGAGAGCATGGGTTGATTCGCCTGAACTTTTTGACCCACCTGGGCGGTTAGCTCACCGACGTAGCCGCTAATGGGCGCTTTGATGGTGGTATAGGCAATTTGCTGACGGGCTAGTGCCAGTTCGGCCTGGGCTTGTTTGACCTGAGCCTGAGCCAACTGCTGCTGGTCTTGCTGCACCACCACGTTTTGCCCGGAAACTTGCCGTTCTGCGACTTGCCCTCTGGCCGCCGTCACTTCAGCCTGTGCGCGTTGGAGGTCGGCCTGAGCGCTGCGCAATTCGGCCTGCGATTGAGCAACGGTTTGATTCGCCGCTGCTAGTTCCGCCTGGGCGTTGTCGTAAGCGGCTCGTGCGGCCTCAAACTGCTGAGCTGGGATGGCTCCCTGCTGATACAGCAGTTCATACCGTCGAAAGTCAGCCTGGGCTTGGGTGACGGCTGTTTCGGCCTGCGCGACTTTAGCCTGGTTGGTTTTGATGGCGGCCTGGGCGGCACTGGCCTGAGCCTGAGCAGCACTGGCCGCAGATTGGCTCGCCGCCAGTTGTGCCTGTGACTGCTGCACCTGCGTAACGTTGGTTTGGCTGGTCAGCGGAATCGTATCGGATGCGCTTTTGAGTTGAGCCTGGGCGATCGCCAGTTGGGCCTCGGCCTGCTGCACTTTCAGCGCCAAATCCTGATCTTCCAGAATCACCAGCGGTTGCCCCGCTTCCACGTAATCGCCATCTTTGACCAGAACTTGCTGGACTGTCGCATCAATTTTGGGAGCGATCGGGGACGGGTGCCCCTGAAGTTGGGCATTATCGGTGCTGACATGGGTGCGCTGAAACTGCCACCAGCGCAAGCCCGCGATAGAACCACCAATCAGGGCGATCGCCCCAAGGATCAGCAATAACTTACGGCGATTAACTGCTTTTGCAGGTTTTTCATCCGTGTCATCCATCTCTGGTGCATCGGTTGGTTCAGATGCCGAATGCACTGACCCGTTGGAATCAACCTTGCCATTTCCGGTTGGCGTATCTTTGATGGCGGGATGTCGCTGGGTGTTTGCCTCGTTTTCGTTCAATGTAGGTTGCTTCATAACAGATCAAGGTTTACGTCAGTCTGAATCGGGTATGACCGAATCGGGCTGAGGCGATTGTGATGTTGCTGTGGCCGATGAGGGGCTGATGCCACGCACAAACAAATCAACGCAGCCTTCGATATAGCGATCGCGGTCATACCCACGCGGAATAGGTGACACATGCCGACGCAGCATTCCGGAGAGCAGCATTCCAGTAAAGGTATCGACTGCCATTGGCAAATCGATATCAGCGCTCACCTCACCTCGCGTAATCCCGTTGCGTAAATACGCCACGAGCTTCTCGCGAATTGGTAGTGTCGCCTCTTGAAAAACCCGCAATGCTTCTTCGGGATGCCGTTTGGCTTCACCAATAAACATCCGCACTAGGGCTTCGTAGTCTTCTAGCTGGTTGTTATAGAGCCATGCATAGTGCAGCAGATCGCGGCGCAAATCTTGAGTCCACTCATCCTGATGGGTCAGCGCTTCTAGCTGCACCGCCGTAATGTGTTGGGCCACTGCGCTCAGAAGCTGCTCTTTATTCTGAAAGTGACGAAACAGAGTCACTTCATTGACCCCCGCTACACGAGCAATTTCACGGGTAGTTGCGCCAGCAATCCCTTCTGCTGCCAGCACTTCGATTGCCCCTTGAATGAGGCGATCGCGTGTCTTTGCAGGCTGTCGTTTGGGAGGATTCACGATTAATAATGCAAGTGCTTACTTGCTTTAAGTATTGCAACGAATGAACTGAAGTGTCAACGCTTGCAATACAGATGACAGGCTACTGTGAATTTGATATTCAGATTTTGCCTGAGCGTCGCTCAGGCAAAATCTGAATATGGGGGCAGGTTAGCGCAAAAACTGGGCCAGTCGCTCAACCTTCTGCCAGGCGGCTCCGCTCTTAAGAATATCTTTGGCGATCGCCACTCCCTTGGTATATGTGTCAACTGGAGAAGCGGCTGCACCATTTGGAATGGCTCCGCCTACACTGAGGGCTAGGGCCGCATTCAGGGCAACGGCATCCTGCTGCGCCTGGGTTCCTTTTCCCTGTAAGACCGATCGCAGAATATCCAGGTTTTCCTCGACTTCGCCACCCCGCAAGGCGCTTACAGGGGCGGGAGTAAGACCCAATTCTTCTGGATTCAGCGTGACCGACTCAACTTTGCCTTCAGATAGCACAGACAAATGGGTGATATCTCCCAATCCAGCTTCATCCAACCGTTCACGACCATGCAGCACGATCGCCTGAGGGCGACCTAGATGCTGCAACGCTTGAGCCATAATGCTGACCAGATTGGGATCAAATACCCCAATCACCTGTCCGGTAGGGCTGAGCGGATTCACCAATGGGCCTAACAGGTTGAAGACAGTGCGCACCTTCAAGGTTTTGCGGATAGGGGCGACATATTTCATCGCCGGATGCCAACCGGGCGCAAACAGGAACGTGATGCCAACCTCTTGCAGTGCCGCCTGTACCAGTGCTGGATCGGAACTCAAATTAATGCCGATCGCCTCCAGCACGTCAGCAGACCCTACCTTACTCGATGCCGAACGGTTGCCATGCTTCGCAACGGGGATGCCTGCGGCGGCGGCGACAAAGGCTACTGCCGTAGAAATATTAAACGTTGAGGCACCGTCGCCACCCGTCCCGCAGGTGTCAATGAGCGTAGAAGGTAAGGTTGAGCGATCGATGGTAGACCCTAATGATTGACTCTGGAGGGCTTGCGCCATTCCAGCTAACTCAACCGCAGAAACCCCCTTGGCCTGAATCGCGGCTAAAATTGCGCCCGATAAGATGGGCGGAATCGCTTCGGTGAGCCATCCCTGCATCAGATCAGCCGCCTGCTGAAACTCTAGCGAATAGCCATCCAGCAGTTGTTGCAGCAACGCTGACCAGTCTTGACATGGAATGGCTTCAGCGGAATCAAGCGTTGCAGGTGACAGGGAAGGGGAAGTGCTCATAATCTGGCTAAGGAATTTGGTTGCTGTCCATTTAGTATTATTCCGCGATTTGTCTCCGGAGGCAGACGTTATAATACGCTTAGATTTTCTGTTTCGATTGCTAAGCTGACAAGCGTCTTATGACTTCTCCCCACCTTGAAGAAAAATCTCAACCGCTTGAGGCACGAGTCGCGACATTGGAGGCAGAATTAGCAGAGATGAAACAGATATTATCTAGATTTCTTGAAAAAGATGTTCCTTGGTGGCTAAAAGTATCGGGTAGTTTTGAAAATGACCCAACTTTTGATGAAGCGGTTCAGTTTGGACGAGAATGGCGCAAATCTGCTGAGTAGATGGCGATCGCTCCCTTAAATGTATCTTCTCGACACCGATCATCTCAGCCTTATCCAGCGCAATAGTCCAGAAGGAAAACGCATCTTAGCAAAGCTAATTCCCGTTGAACGGTTCGGTATTGCCGTAACTGTGATTACATACGAAGAGCAGGTTAGAGGCCGCCTCAGTGTTTTATCTAGGTCAAGAACCTTGGACGAACAAGTCCTTGCTTACCAAGGTTTACTCCAACTCTCAAGTGACTATCAGTCGATCAAAATCATTCCTTTTAGCCATACAGCCGCGCTAGAGTATCAGCGCTTGCGAAAAGCACATCCTCGACTAGGGAGTATGGATTTGAAGATTGCGGCGATCGCTTTAGTCAATAACGCCACTCTACTGACCCGTAACAGGTCAGATTTTGAACAAATCCTAGAATTGTCAACAGAAGACTGGACAACAGTAGAGGGGGAGAGTCTGCAATAGGACTCCATGTTTAGACTGGAGGCTTGGAAGTGCTGGACTCTCGACACTCAAGAAATGGGTTTTACCAATCCAGGTTTTACCAATCCATATTTCTAAATAAATCCGTCATCATAATAAGGGTGTGGCTTTATCGAGTTTGAGGCGGCTACAACTATGGGAGAGTTTCAGATCAAGGCACCGTTTCAGCCAACGGGAGATCAACCCAAGGCGATCGCCCAACTGACCGATTACCTGAACAACGGACACCGTTATCAAACCCTGTTGGGAGCCACGGGAACAGGCAAAACCCACACTGTTGCACGGGTGATTCAAAATGTGGGTAAGCCGACGCTGGTATTGGCGCATAACAAAACGCTGGCGGCTCAGCTTTGTAATGAGCTACGAGAGTTTTTCCCGGATAATGCGGTCGAATATTTCATTAGCTATTACGACTACTACCAGCCGGAAGCCTACATTCCGGTGACGGATACCTATATCGCCAAGACGGCATCGATTAACGAAGAGATTGACATGCTGCGGCACTCAGCCACGCGATCGCTGTTTGAGCGGCGAGACGTGATTGTGGTGGCATCGATTAGCTGTATTTACGGGTTGGGAATTCCATCGGAATATTTGAAAGCGTCGATTCCGCTGCGGGTGGGTATGGAAGCTGACCAGCGGCAAATTTTGCGCGACCTGGCCTCAGTTCAGTATGAGCGCAATGACCTGGATGTGGGGCGAGGTCGCTTCCGTGTTAAAGGCGATGTGCTGGAGATTGGCCCAGCGTATGAAGACCGGATTATTCGGGTGGAATTTTTTGGCGATGAGATTGACGCCATTCGCTACATCGATCCCATCACGGGAGAAACGCTGCAAAGCATGGATGCGCTGAATATTTATCCGGCTCGCCACTTTGTCACGCCAGAGGAGCGTTTGCAGGAAGCCTGTGCGGCGATCGAACAGGAGTTGCGCGATCGCCTGGAAGTCCTAGAGCGAGACAATAAATTGCTGGAGGCTCAGCGTTTAGAGCAGCGCACTCGCTATGACCTGGAAATGCTGAAGGAAGTCGGCTACTGCAATGGCGTGGAAAACTACGCTCGTCATCTGGCAGGGCGACAGCCCGGTTCTCCACCCGAATGTTTGATTGACTACTTCCCGAAAGACTGGCTGCTGGTGATTGACGAGTCGCACGTTTCGATTCCCCAAATTCGCGGTATGTATAACGGTGACCAGGCTCGCAAAAGTGTCCTGATCGAACATGGCTTCCGGCTTCCCAGTGCAGCAGACAACCGTCCGCTAAAGGAATCTGAATTTTGGTCAAAGGTGAATCAATGTATTTTCGTCTCCGCCACTCCGGGAAGCTGGGAACTAGAGGTGTCAGATGGCACCTTTAAGACGGAGGGAGAGGGAAAGACCGAAACCAAAACCTATACACCCGGTACGGGGCGAGTGGTTGAGCAGGTAATTCGTCCGACGGGCGTGCTTGATCCTGAAATTTATGTGCGACCCACCGATGGGCAAATTGACGACCTGCTGGGTGAAATCAAAGCGCGAGTCGAGCGGAATGAACGAACGCTCGTAACCACCTTAACCAAGCGGATGGCTGAAGATCTGACCGAATATTTTCAGGAGCGGGCGATTCGCGTTCGCTATTTGCACTCCGAAATTAACTCGATTGAGCGCATCGAAATTCTTCAGGATCTGCGGGAGGGAACTTTTGATGTGCTGATCGGCGTCAACCTCCTGAGAGAAGGGTTGGATTTACCAGAAGTCTCTTTAGTGGCGATTTTAGACGCCGATAAAGAAGGCTTTTTGCGGGCAGAGCGATCGCTGATTCAAACCATCGGTCGGGCCGCCCGTCACGTCCAAGGTCAAGCCATTCTCTATGCCGATAACTTGACCGACAGCATGGCCAAGGCCATCAGCGAAACGGAGCGTCGTCGTGCCATTCAGTTGGAATACAACACCAAACACGGCGTTACGCCTCAACCGATTATTAAGCGATCGAGCAATTCAATCTTGTCGTTTTTGGAGGTATCTCGCCGTTTAAATGCTCAGGAATTGGAAATTGCCTATGAACGTGCTGAAGATCTACCTTTAGAAAGCATTCCTGATTTGATTGTTCAGCTAGAATCTCAAATGAAAGAAGCGGCCAAAAAGCTAGAGTTTGAAGAAGCGGCCAAATTACGCGATCGCATTAAGCATCTACGAGATAAGCTGTTGGGCAGGCGCTAAATCGGTATCGTCTTGATGGTATAAAGCGCAACAGTACAACAACCTGAATATCGTCCTCTCACGGTAGAGACGGAAAAGAACGTTCCTGTGTAATTATTCGGCATAGTTGGTGAATATTTCACCGTGTCTGGTGCAAATGCTTATAAAAGCTTCACGTATATAAGAGTGTTTTTTTATTTACTTGAAGTTTTTCTGAAGTTCAGCGTGTCCGAAGCTAGGATTCTGTAAGATATTCGTCTCTGTGAGTCTACAACTCTATGAAAATGGTGGAATTCACGGTAGCCATTCCTACATACAATGGAGAGCATCGCCTACCGGATGTTTTGGAACGGCTCCGCACGCAGACCGACATAGACGGACTCTCCTGGGAAGTTATTGTGGTTGACAATAACAGTCAGGATAAGACGGCTAAGGTTGTTAGAGACTATCAAGCTGATTTTCCTTGTCCTATTCACTACGTTTTAGAACGGCAGCAGGGAGCTGCGTTTGCGCGGAAACGCGCCGTTAGAGAAGCGCAGAGTGAGCTGATCGGTTTTTTAGACGACGATAATTTGCCTGCGCCCAACTGGGTTGCCTCAGCGATCGCCTTTGCTCAGAGCCATCCTCGTGCCGGGGCGTTTGGCAGCCGCATTCATGGCGACTTTGAGGTTGAGCCTCCCCATGAATTGCAGCATTTGATTCCATTTCTGGCCATTACGGAACGTGGAGCCAAGCCACTTCTCTATGAACCCAAGAAAAAGCTGCTGCCTCCGTCTGCGGGGCTAGTCGTCCGGCGAGACGCTTGGAGCCATGTACCTCAGCATACGATTCTCAGCGGACGAGTCGATGGCAACATGCTGACTGGTGAAGATCTGGAGGCGATTTCCTATATCCAGCGAGCAGGATGGGAGATCTGGTATAACGCTCAGATGGAAATTATTCACAAGATTCCCCGCTGGCGGTTGGAGCGCGACTATCTGCTGGCGTTTTTTCGGGGTATTGGGCTGGGGCGGTATGTTACCCGAATGTTGGGCGTAGACGAAGCCTGGCGACGACCGCTGATGCTGGCTGCCTACACGCTGAACGATTTGCGAAAAGTCGTGATGCACCTGTTGAAATATCGAGGACGGGTGAAAACTGACCTGGCGGCGGCGTGTGAATGGGAACTGTTTGTCAGCAGTTTAATCAGTCCGCTCTATCTCTATTTCAAGGGCTATCTGAAAAAGCCAGAGCTGATTCCTGAACAAGCACCCAATGTAAAAAAGACAATCTTGAGCCAAACGCTGTTTTAAGGAATCTGGATTGATTGAGACTTGGTTGACTAAAGCTGTCTTTAGGACTTTGACATGCCTCTTGATGTAACTGTGGCAATCCCGACGTACAACGGAGCTGAGCGATTGCCATTGCTATTAGAGAGGTTGCGATCGCAAACCAACCCAGACCACATCTCCTGGGAGATCTTGATCGTGGACAACAACAGCGGCGATCAGACGGCTAGCGTGGTGAAAGACTTGCAGGCCCATTGGGATTATCCTGCACCGCTCAGGTATGTCTTTGAACCGGAGCAGGGAGCCGCATTTGCTCGCCAACGAGCTATTCGAGAAGCGCAGGGTGAACTGGTCGGGTTTCTGGATGATGATAATCTGCCTGCACCGGACTGGTTGGCGATCGCCTATGCGTTTGCTCAGTCGAAACCAGAAGCAGGTGCCTTTAGCGGCCAGATTCACGGCAATTTTGAAGTGCCGCCACCCGAAAATTTCAAAGCGATTCAGCAATGTTTGGCCATCCGAGAGCATGGGCCAGAACCGTATCGCTATCGTGCTCAGTTGTTGCAGCTACCGCCCGCGGCATCGCTCGTAGTACGCCGACAGGCATGGCTGGAGAGTGTGCCTCCCCGTCCAACGCTGACAGGCAAGCTGCCGGGATTGCTGGTGCAGGGCGATGATTACGAGCCGTTGCTCTATTTGCATAAAGCCGGATGGGAAATTTGGTATACCCCAGCGCTGCATACCTATCACCAAATTCCCAAATGGCGACTAGAGCGGGATTATTTGATGGAAATTGCCCGTGGCTGTGGGCTGGCAACCTATCAGCTTCGCCTGATTAATGCCCAACCCTGGGAAGGCCCGATTCTTGCCGTAAGAACAGTGGCAGGCAATTTGCGGCGCGCCGTATTGCATGTTTTGAAACATCGAGGAACCCTTAAGACCGATTTGATTGCTGGATTTGAACTTGAGTTTTTTCTAGGCAGTTTATGGAGTCCTTTTTATACCTTTAAACGAAAAATGGCGTCTCAAAAAGCCGCAACCTGGCAACCACCCTCCGTAGGGGCGCAGCATTCGGCAGATACCCTCGTAAAATGAAGCAGCCCCTTTGTCCGAATGCTACGTTCTCACACCCATCGGTTTGCCATTAAACGTTTCAATATGGTTGTAGTGATGTCCGCTAGGACACCGAAGGCTAAAGGGATGTGGGGGCCTCCCCCCAGCTAGGGGTAGAACCCCCGCACTCTGATTTTTGTACTTCATCAATTTAGAAAGTGCTGTAAGAATGCCGCTCATATCAGTCATTATTCCTGCCTATAATGCTGAAAAAACGATTCAAGAAACGATTGAATCGGTTCTTAATCAAACACTTTCAGACTTTGAAATTATTGTTATTAATGACGGTTCTCAAGACAAAACGTTAGACATTCTCTCCACAATTTCTGATCCGCGATTGCAGGTATTTTCGTATCCCAATGCGGGTGGAGCCGTTAGCCGAAATCGTGGATTTAAACACTCGACGGGTGAACTCATTGCCTTTCTGGATGCCGATGATGTTTGGACACCCGATAAATTAGAAGCCCAATGGCAGGCACTTCAGGCCAATCCCGACGCGAAGGTTGCTTACTGTTGGACAGATTTAATCGATCAATCTAGCCGTCGCTTAGGCCCTTGTTGCCATATCACTGCAAACGGCAATGTTTTTGCTCAACTCTTGTTAACCTGCTTTGTCGTGAGTGGCTCCAATCCCCTCATGTATCGGCAGGCATTTATTGACATTAATGGCTTTGATGAATCGCTAACGGCCAGCCAGGATTTTGATTTATATTTGCGACTCGCGGCTCGCTATCAGTTTGTCACCGTTCCGTCCCCGAAACTCTTTTATCGGATTTCTGGCAACTCGATGTCTAGCAATATGCGTCGATTAGAGGAGACGAGTTTGATGATTCGAAAACGGCATTTTGATCAGTCGCCCGAATCGTTATCTCCGTTGCTTAAACGTCATAGTATTGCTAACTTCTATAAATCTATTATCTTTCGAGTCTTAAACGACGCTCCAGACTGGAGACAAGGGTTAGAAGGGTTTAGATTAATGGCGGGCATTATTCAATACGATCCTGGTATTTTAATCCGAGGAATTATGGTTAAATTGGTGCTCAAATCGCTGGTCATGATTGTGTTGCCACCTGCGATCGCCCAATATCTATTTAACCAATTCAAATCCTTATTTAATATCAGAGCTATTACAGGTTATATTCGCATCGATCCATCTACGTTGTCTTAGAGAATGATTGAACCGTTTAATTTACAATACTATGCCTCTTATTTCTATAATTACGCCAGTCTATAACGGGGAAAAAACCATTCGTGAAACGATCGCATCGGTTCTCAATCAAACCTTTCAAGATTTTGAACTGATTATTGTGGATGACAGTTCTCAAGATGCAACATTAGATATTCTTGCTAGTATCACTGACCCCCGACTCAAAGTGTTTTCTTACGCGAAAACAAATCAATCTAATAATCGTAATTTAGGAATTGCTCAGGCGACAGGTGACTATCTAGCGTTTATTGATGCAGATGATTTGTGGACAGCCGATAAATTAGAGCGACAGTTGGCCGCTTTGCAGGATAATTCTCAAGCGGCGATCGCCTACAGTTGGACGGATTACATTGACGAATCAGGTCAGTTTTTACGGTCTGGCAGCCATATCACGGCCAACGGAAATGTTTATGCGCAATTGCTATTAACTAACTTTATTGAGAACGGCTCAAATCCCTTAATTAAGCGAAGTGCTGTTTTGGAAGTTGGGGGATTTGACCCATCGCTTTTAACGGCTGAAGATTGGGATTTATGGCTCAGATTAGCGGCTCGTTATGAATTTGTGGCGGTACCAATGCCCCAAATCCTTTACCGAGTATCATCTCATTCTGCCTCGAATCGTATTGCTCAGATGGAAGCGGGTTCTTTAACCGTGATTCATCGAGCGTTTCAAAATGCTCCTGCGGCATTGCAGCCTCTTAAACCGCTGAGCCTTGGCAATTTATACAAATACCTTCTGTGCAAAACATTGGAAGGTATTCCTGATAGAAAAGAGGGATTACAAGCGATTCGAATTCTCTACTGTATTCTTCAAAATGATCCAAACTTAATTAAAACGAAAGTATTTTTCAAAATCTTAATTAAAGTGCTAATTGTATTGATATTGTCTCAGCGATTCTCACATGTCCTGTTGCAAAAACTGGATAAAGTATTGGATGTTAAAACGCTGTATGGATATCTTCAACTTGCGTCCGTTTGACTAACGTATAAAAACGTAGGTTGGGTTGAGGAACGAAACCCAACGCTAAACTTATACCAAACTTATAAATGTTGAGTTTTGCGATGCTCAACCCAACCTACGCAAAAGATTAACAAAAATGGTATTAATTTCTGTAATTATTCCAGTTTATAACGGAGAAAAAACGGTTGTAAAAACCATTGAATCAGTTTTAAATCAAACGTTTTCTGATCTTGAATTAATTGTCATCAATGACGGTTCTCAAGATGCAACCTTAGATAAGATTTCGATTATTCAAGACTCTCGGTTAAAGGTCTTTTCCTATGCGAATGCAGGTGTGTCTGCGAGTCGTAATCAGGGGATTGCTCAAGCCTCGGGTCAATATATTTCTTTTCTGGATGCAGATGATTTGTGGACATCTGATAAGTTAGAAGCGCAGTTCAAAGCATTGCAAGTTCACTCAAATACTGCTGTCGCGTACAGTTGGACAGATTGGATTGATGAGTTGGATCAGTTTTTGCGTCCCGGTGGCCATATCAAGGCCAATGGCAACGTTTACGAACAGCTATTGCTCAGAGATTTTGTTGAAAGTGGCTCTAATCCTCTCATTCGTAAAGATGCTCTAGCGTTAGTGGGTGGGTTTGACGAATCTTTAACGGCAGCGGAGGACTGGGATCTGTGGTTGCGGCTGGCGGCTCGCTATGAGTTTGTGTGTGTTCCATTGCCTCAGGTCTTGTACCGCATTTCTGCAAATTCAGCATCGTCTGATGTTTGGGCTATGGAGAAGGCGAGTGTATATGTGCTTGAACGAGCGTGTTCTCAATCTCCTACCGTATCGCCAGCCCTCAAGCGGAAAGTCTTGGGAAATCGTTATCAATACCTGACGATTAAGGCGATCGATGGGTCACCAGGGCCGAGCAGAGGGGCTACGGCAGCTCGATTTCTGTGGTCTGCGGTGATCAACGATCCGGTCTGGTTGTCCAGACCACGGCTGATGTTCATTATTTTGACGAAGATTGCGATCGCTCTCTTGCTTCCACCCCGCTATGCTCAAGCGCTGCTGAAGTTTGCGAAAGATCGCGCCTAATTGTCAACCGTTTCTGACGTTGACGTTTGATTGAGCCATGCCTGATATAAATCGGGACGGCGATCGCGCGTTCGTTGAATCTGCTGTTCATGTCGCCAGCGGGCAATCTCCTGATGATTGCCGGAAAGCAGCACGTCGGGTACTGTCCATTCGCGAAACTGAGCCGGACGGGTGTATTGCGGGTAATCCAACAGCCCTGCTTCAAAGCTTTCCAATTTCAGCGATTCCTCCTTGCCAACCGTGCCGGGAAGTAGCCGAATGACGCCATTCAGTAACGTTAGCGCCGGGATCTCGCCGCAGGTCAGCACAAAATCTCCCAATGAAATTTCGCGATCGACCATATGCAGCACACGTTCATCGACGCCTTCGTAGTGGCCACAAATCATTACCAGTTGGTCAAGGTTACCTGACATTTCCTGAAACAGGGCTTGATTCATCGTCTGCCCTTGGGGCGTCATTAACACAACCTGACGCTGAGGGAAGACTGGCAGCGATTCTACCGCTGCAAAGATGGGTTCGGGCTTCATCAACATGCCTACACCGCCGCCGTAAGGCTCGTCATCCACTCGACGATGTTTGTCTGTGGCAAAATCGCGCGGATTGGTTAGCTCGACGGTCGCAATTCCTTTGGCTAACGCTTTGCCCAACAGTCCAGAACTGAGCGGGGACGAGAAAAAGTCAGGAAACAGAGTGATAATGTCAAATCGCACGGAATCGTAGCCCTATGTAATGCAGGATCACCAATAATCTCACGAGACTCATACAGCGTTCACAAAGAATAATGAGAATTACTTCAATTTATGAATCAATTCTCAGTATGCAAATTGGCGGCAGTGCAAGCTCACCTCAAGCAGGCTTGCACTGCCGCCAACTGCGGACTTGGTGTACCCACCGGGCGCATCAAACCCGCAGTTGGTTTCAAAATGAGAATTACTGCAAATCATGACCTTCGGTATACACGCAGCATCTCAACCGATACAATCGGATGGCCCCTACAAAATTCATTGGGATTAATTCTTTTTTTGTATGGGATCTTAATAAAAGTTTAATAGTTTAATAGAATGGGGATCACCAGGATCAGGAATAGCCCTGTACGCCAGAGAACTGCAACAATGAACAGAAGTGGCATCCGTCTTGGCAACCTGTTGGAGCGCTTGGCTCACTTTGTCTCTAAGAGCGATATGATGCTGCAACTAGAATCACAATTTCTTCCGCAGAGGATGCCTCAGTCTACGAAAACCGCTGTTATGGTGATTGGCGGCGCTGAAGACAAAGTTCATGGCCGTCAAATTCTCACCGCTTTCTTTCATCGATCGGGCGGAACCGACGCTCGAATTGCTATCATTCCATGCGCGTCTCGCGATCCCGAAGCGATCGGACATCGCTACCAGGAAATCTTTACCGACATGGGCGCAAAAGCGATCGAAATTCTCGATATTCGCGATCGTGACCAGGGGGAAGATTCCGCCTGGCAAGCCTTTGTCGAAAGCTGTACTGGGGTCTTTATGACGGGTGGCGATCAGCTTCGGCTGTGTGGCCTGCTGGCCGATACCCCCATCATGGATAAAGTTCGTATCCGTGCTCAGCTTGGAGAGGTCACTCTGGCTGGAACCAGCGCTGGAGCTGCCGTGATGGGGCAACACATGATTGCCGGAGGCGGCAGTGGCGAGTCGCCCAACCGTTCTCTGGTTGACCTCACCACTGGCCTGGGTATCATCCCCGATGTGATTGTCGATCAACACTTCCACAACCGAAATCGAATGGCTCGTTTAATGAGCGCGATCGCGGCCTATCCCGATAAGTTGGGGATTGGTATTGATGAAGACACTTGTGCTCTGTTTGATGAGGCAACATCATTTCAGGTGATTGGCAAAGGAACCGTGACCATCATTGACCCCACCGAGATGGGCTACACTAACCATCCTGATGTCGGCACGACAGATCCCCTGAGTATTCATAACCTGAGAGTACATATTTTGAGTCATGGCGATCGCTATGATTTCCACAAGCGAGTTACCATGCACCACTCGGTCTAATGGCAAGCATAACGTAGCGGTCTTTCTGTCCAGAGAGACCGCTGCTACGGACTAGCCGAGCCACCTCAAGCAAACATCATCCTAAAATGAGAACAATTACCTAAAAAACACCTGATCAGGTAGTTTCCTTGGATGAGGCGTATTCATATTTCCTGTCATACTCTAAAAATACTCAAACTATCAGGCTAAATTCCCTACCCTATTCAACCTGATTGCAAAACTCTCATCTTAATTTAAACACAAACTGTTCACTATGAACAGTTCTTGGGTTTTTAGACGATTGAGACTAGATTATTGGTGCCCTTCCTGCCCTGCTATCGCCTGCCCTTCTGGTACTTGTTATGAAAATTCTCAAAACCCAAACGCTACGAGGCCCCAACTATTGGAGTATCCGTCATCGAAATCTGATTGTGATGCGTCTGGATTTGGAAGACTTGGCGGAGCGCCCGTCCAATCAGATTCCCGATTTTTATGCAGGGTTAATTGAAGTATTGCCCAGTTTGGTGGAGCACTATTGCTCTCCAGGTTATCGCGGCGGGTTTCTCAGTCGGGTGCAGGAAGGCACCATGATGGGTCACATTGTTGAGCATGTCGCGTTGGAGATGCAAACCCTGGCGGGGATGCACGTTGGCTTTGGCCGCACGCGCGAAACCTCTACGCCTGGTGTTTATCAGGTGGTGATTGAGTATCAAGATGAACAGGCGGGTCGCTATGCGGCGAGAGCAGCCGTCCGTCTCTGTCAAAGCATTGTGGATACAGGCCACTATCCTGCCGACGAGTTAGAGCAAGACCTGAAGGATCTGCGGGAATTTGCGATCGAAGCATCGTTAGGGCCAAGCACAGAAAATATTATTAAGGCGGCTGAGGCACGGGGAATTCCCTGGCTGCCGCTGAGCACCCGTGCGCTGATTCAGTTAGGGCATGGTGCTTATCAGAAACGCATTCAGGCCAGTTTGACCAGCTCGACGGGAATTTTAGGCGTTGAGCTGGCGAGTGACAAAGAGGGAACCAAGCGCATCTTGCGAGATGCCGGAATTCCGGTTCCTCGCGGCACGGTGATTTATTACTTAGATGAGTTGGAGCAGGCCGTTGAAGATGTCGGTGGCTTTCCGATTGTGATCAAGCCACTGGATGGCAATCACGGACGGGGGATCACGATTAACATCGATTCGTGGGAATTGGCGGAAGAAGCTTACGATGCTGCCAAAAACGAATCCCGTACACGCGCCGTGATCGTGGAGCGGTATTACACCGGACAGGATCATCGGATTTTGGTGGTCAATGGAAAGATCGTCGCGGTTGCCGAACGCATTCCAGCTCATGTAATTGGTGATGGTAAGTCAACGATCGCCCAATTGATTGAGCAAACCAATCTTGATCCCCGGCGCGGCGAAGGTCACGATAATGTTTTGACGCAGATTGAACTCGATCGCACCAGTTTCCAACTGTTAGAACGTCAGGGCTACGCCGTTGAAACGGTCTTACCCATCGGCCAAATTTGCTATCTGAAAGCGACAGCTAACCTGAGCACGGGTGGCATCGCGGTAGACCGGACGGATGCAATTCACCCGGAAAACGTGTGGATCGCGGAGCGGGTTGCCAAAGTCATCGGGCTGGATATCGCCGGGATTGACGTCGTGACATCCGATATCTCTCGTCCGCTGCGCGAGGTTGATGGGGTGATTGTGGAAGTGAACGCGGCTCCCGGTCTGCGAATGCACTTCTGCCCCAGTGAAGGAATTCCCCGCAATGTGGGAGAAGCGATCGTGGATATGCTCTTCCCGCCCGGAGCCTCGACTCGCGTACCCATTGTGGCCATCACGGGGACAAACGGTAAGACCACAACAACGCGTCTGATTGCTCACATTTTCCGCCAAACTCGTCAGGTGGTCGGTTACACCACAACGGACGGTATTTATCTAGGCGATTATCTGGTTGAAAAGGGAGATACCACTGGCCCACAAAGTGCTCAAGTGATCCTGCAAGACCCGACCGTTGAGGTGGCCATACTGGAAACGGCTAGGGGTGGCATTTTGCGCTCAGGTCTGGGCTTCAGTGAGTGTGATGTAGCGGTCGTGCTGAACGTGGCCGCTGACCACCTGGGCATTGGTGACATTGATACGGTCGAAGAACTGGCGCATCTCAAGAGTGTGGTCGCGGAATCTGCCCGTCCCAATGGATACGCCATTTTAAATGCCGATGATCCGCTGGTTACGGCGATGGCAAAACGCGTGAAGGCGCAAATTGCCTATTTCTCCATGAACCCTGACAACGAAATTGTCAAAGCTCATACGCAGCAGGGTGGCTTAGCTGCCGTGTATGAGAATGGCTATCTGTCTATTCTGAAAGGGGATTGGACGCTGCGAATTGAACAGGCGGCGAACATTCCGCTGACGATGGGTGGACGTGCGCCCTTTATGATTGCTAACGCTTTGGCGGCCAGTTTGGCGGCCTTTGCTCAAGGGGTTCGGATTGAAGACATTCGGGCCGCACTGGCAACCTTCCAGGCATCGGTGAATCAAACGCCGGGACGGATGAATTTGTTTAACCTGGGTGAGTATCATGCCCTGGTAGACTATGCTCACAATCCCCATAGCTATGAAGCGCTGGGCGGGTTTGTGCAAAATTGGCCGGGTGAGCGAATTGGGGTGATTGGTGGCCCTGGCGATCGCCGCGATGAAGATTTCATCACATTAGGACGGCTCTCTGCCGCAATTTTCGATCGGGTTTACGTGAAGGAAGATGATGATAATCGGGGGCGCACCAGAGGAACGGCGGCTCAGTTGATTGTGGAAGGCATTCAGCAAATTCAGCCTAATTTCTCCTATGAAGTGATCCTGAACGAAACTGAAGCTGTCAACACGGCCCTGGATAGGGCACCATCGGGTAGCCTGGTGGTGATCCTACCGGAGTCGGTGAGTCGTGCGATTAGCTTGATGGATGCGCGCCGACCGATCGCTGAGTCTGTGACGTTACAGTCTGTTCCTCCCAGCACCAACGGACATAGGGAAGCACCTCCAGTCAATGCCGTGGAGCAGGAATTCCAGACGGTTGAGGTGGAATCTGGAGAGTATGTTCAGTCGGGAGGCTGATAATACAAACGGATTGTGTGTGAGCGACCCTCACGCAAAATTACAATCAGTGGCAATGCAAACTCACTGACGGCGAGCTTGCATTGCCACTGATTTGCATAATGAGAATGCTGTAATTTTTAGGACGGGTGCAGACGTGAATTCGATAGCCTTATTTTGCGTGCGCGTCGCGCACGCAAAATAGGGCTTTTAGGATTGTTGCGCGTCGCGCAACAATCCTAAAAGCCCATTGGTCGAATTTACGTGGTGCAGGGGTAGAACTTCTGACTGGGGGGAAAAACCAACTCCCCTTGGGTTTTAGTCTCCTACCAATTAGCAACAGCTAAAGCGAGGATGCCTACAGGTCGAGTAATTGGTTGAGGGCTTGAACGGTTGGACAGTGGCGTTTAGACAAAATTCGCTTGTAGGTCGTAACGATTTCTTGAGCTACATAAAACTCAATTTCTGCTGCCGCTTCCTTGGTCGCGTAAGCTCGGTATAGCTCAGGATACCGATTTGAGCTAAAGATTGTGGTGGCAATGTCTTCTAGTAACGCTTCATCTAAGCTGATGGAATCTGCACTACCGAGGGGTGTCAACGGCATCGTCTCCCATTCCCAATCATCCTCGCTGGGGTCTTCTAAAAGTTCGATCGCGTCAAACTCTAAGCTGAAATCATCCCACGCCATCGGGACGTTGAAGTTAATATCCAGATCCTCTAAATCGAGGGGTTTGACGTCGAAGTATTCAGTGGGGGCGATCGCATGAAGGTAAGCTTCCCCCTCCAACTGCACAAAGGTTGAAATTGCTTGCTCGGTTAGGTCAGTCAAAAGCTGATTGTGAGCCGTGCAGCGGATAAACATCCGAGATGGATAAATACTACCGTCGAAGTCCATAAGCTTGTGTGGGTAAAAGGTCACACATACTGATCGCGTATATGACGCTATATTACCCAGAACACGGAACTGGATCACAAACGGTCATATATTGTTAGGCATTAATTAAACAGCTTAGGGTGATAAAAATACGTAGACGAGATTTGTGGTTAAGCGCTACAGCATTTTGTTCTGAATTCCACGCGTCATTACGTCTTGCTTGACGCTCTATGGCAACCAAAAGGTGTTAGGACAGGGT
>DATNPS010000569.1:0-10121 GCA_036703095.1 Crinalium sp.
AAAAAAAAAAAACAACTGTGGTTTACTCAAGAGAGAATCGCTGTAAGAGTGATGAGGGCTGAGTGATAAGGACTGAGAAAGGGTTAATCCTCAATCCTTAGTCCTCATCACAACCCTAACCAAACGTGAATTCGATAGCGCCATTTCACCCGCCCGACGGGCGGGTGAAATGGCGCAAAATGGTGTCTCGCGCGACGCACGGGACACCATTTTGCGCATTCGTCGAATGCACGTTAACCAAAACCTAAGAGCTTTAAAGCAGAGGGAGTTCCATATCATAAACCTGCACTAAAGAAACCGACTTGCAAGGCTTAGAAATTATTATGATTATTTTTATCTGCTTAAGTTTTGAGACGTATCTGATTTAAACTTTTAAACTCGGGTAATTGTGCACCCTAAAAATGCTATAAGGAAAGAATAGGTAGTTGAGACAAATTGCCTTTCGTTGGGCTTTGGAGTTTCATCAGTAATTTTGGATGATGTGAGTCCAACGTAAAACAAAAGAATCCTGATTTTACTTACTCTACATTTAACTTACATATTCTTACAGTGTTAGATCTTGGGCGTGGTCTGTCCATACTAATTGCTGTGGCCTATGTTTGGGTGTGTAGGGCATAGGTGAAAGGATTGAATCAACCTAGAACTGATTTGTATTAGGCTCTCACAGGGATTTGTATGCAGTACTTGCTAATTGACGCTCACAAGAGATTTTTAGGTACTTTAAACTCTCAAGAAACGCTTGCCGTTGGAGATGTTTTTCAAAGCCACAATGAACAAACGTATGCCGTTGTAGGATTAAACTGGTCAGCCCAGCGCAATTCTCAAACGCAATCTCTAACGGTGATTCCAGTCGGTGCCCGGTCTAGCAAAGCAGACGAAAACTAAAAACCGAATACGACAATTTAGCTCCCACATCATGTTAAACATCACTTAAAAAGAGTCTCGCACGACGTGTGAGACTCTTTTTGAGTTTCTTATGTGAATTTGAGGAACGCGCATTTGTTGAACGTGAATTTAACGAACGCACAAAAGGGTGTCCCGCACAACGTACAGCTGAAATGGCGCAAACAAATTCACGTTTGTTTAGTGCTCAAAAATATTTTGATATTGCAGTAAATCAAGCATCGCGATCGTTGGTAAACAGGCAAAACACTGTTGGGCAAGCTCCCAGCGGCCTTCTCGCTTCAGCATATCGGTTAGCTTTGTTTGGATTGAAATCAAATAGCGCACATCTCCGCACGCATAGCGTAACTGTTCAGGCGATAGGTTCACTGCGTTTCCCCAATCTGAACTTTGCGCTGTTTTATCCAGTTCAACCTGCTCTAGCTCCTGTACGACATCCTTAAGACCATGACGGGGACTGTAGGTGCGTGCGAGTTTGCTGGCAATTTTAGTGCAAAAGATAGGATTGACCTGAATGTTGAGGTGATAGCGCAGGGTTGCAATGTCAAATCGGGCGAAGTGGAAAACTTTGAGGCTATGTTCAGCTTCTAGAAGCCGCTTGAGATTGGGAGCCTCGGTTTGGCCTTGTAAAATGCGCACCACCGCGACTCGATTGTTGGGATCACAAAGCTGCACTAAACACAGGCGATCGCGCTGAGGCAACAACCCCATTGTTTCAGTATCAGCGGCGATCGCATTCGCCTGCAAAAACATCTCCAGTGCAGCATCCGAGAGATCGCGGTCAAACAATTGAAAGTCTTCAGAATTCATGGATGATTTAATGAATATTGAATTTAATTAAAAACCAATTTGGGAACTGGTGCTCTCCGGTTGGGAAATGCCAGAATTTCTCAGTGTGAAAATCGGTGGTAGTGCAAGCTTGCCTGCGGCGAGTTTGCACTACCACCAATCCGCAATCGGTTTACGATACTAACGGCGACGAATAAAGATTTGCGTAAAGTAATATTCGCCCCGACTGTTTTTAGCAACGCCAATGCCCGTCACGTTAAACTGGCCTTCGATGTTTTGACGGTGTCCCGTGCTCGTCAGCCAACCCTGAACCGCACGAGTCGCCGGATCAGAAAAGCCCCGGTTGTAGGCGACGTTTTCGGCTCCGCTGCTATAAGGAATGACCTGATTAATCGCCCTCAAGCGATCGCCAAAGCCATCATGATTAATCCGGCCCTGTTGAGCCATCGCCTGACTGTGCGATCGCGCCTGTTGGCTAATGCGCTCGTCTAGCGTGAGGGGTGGCAGTCTCCGTTGTTGCCGATATTGATTAATCTGGGCATAAATAGCCTGCTCTAATGCTTGAGGTGAAACATCCGATTGCTTCTCCAAAGAGGACGGTAAGGATAGCGATGATGGCACTATCCCTCCATCCTTTTGAGCCTGATGTCCGCCGAGCCAAACCAGTAGAACGGCTCCCAGTGTGACAGCCTGACTGGATAGCATGATGATTGAAAGGCGTACTTGAATTTACTACTAGTACAACAACAAATAAGTTTTGAAAGGGGTGAAGGGGTGGAAACCCCTTCTTGGGGGCTTCGCCCCCAAACCCCTATGTGCAAAATTTAGTGTTTGCAACACTAGAGGTCGAGCAATTTAGCGACCGTTTGCACATCTTTGTCGCCCCGACCAGAGCAGTTGATCACGATCCGGGGACTGCCAGAAAGCTGAGGACAGAGAACATCGAGGTAGGCGATCGCATGGGCCGTTTCCAGAGCCGGGATAATGCCTTCCAGTCGAGATAGCTGCTGCAAAGCATCCAGCGCTTGCTGATCGGTGATGCTGTAATATTCTGCCCGTCCTGCATCCTTCAAAAAGCTGTGTTCTGGCCCCACCCCGGGATAATCTAACCCAGCACTGATGGAATACGGTTCAATCACCTGACCATCCTGATCTTGCAGCAGGTAGCTCATGGAGCCATGTAATACACCAACTCTACCGCGGGTCAGAGTGGCGGCATGTTTATCCGAATCCACGCCTTCCCCACCTGCTTCAATGCCAATCATGCGGATGGTGGGTTCTTCCACAAATTCATGGAACAAACCCATCGCGTTAGAACCACCGCCCACACAGGCCAGCAGAATATCGGGTAGGCCACCCCATTTTTCCAAACATTGCGATCGCGTTTCTTGGCCGATAATCGCTTGAAAATCTCTCACAATCATGGGGTAGGGATGTGGGCCTGCAACTGATCCCAGGATGTAATGGGTGGTTTCAACGTTCGTCACCCAATCTCGAATTGCTTCTGAGGTCGCATCTTTCAACGTTCCTGTACCTGCTTCCACAGGCCGCACTTCGGCACCCATCAGTCGCATCCGAAACACGTTGAGCGCCTGACGTTCCATATCGTGAACGCCCATGTAGATGACGCACTGCAAGCCAAATCGGGCACATACCGTTGCGGTAGCGACGCCATGCTGACCCGCTCCCGTTTCGGCAATAATCCGCTGTTTGCCCATCCGTTTGGCCAGCAGCACTTGACCCAGCGCGTTGTTGATTTTGTGTGCGCCCGTATGGTTCAGGTCTTCTCGCTTGAGATAAATCTGTGCACCGCTGCCATCGGGTCGGGCGTAGTGAGCCGTTAACCGTTCGGCAAAGTATAAGGGACTCGGCCTACCGACGTAATCTCGCAGTAACCCGTCAAACTCTTTCTGAAAGTCAGCGTCATCGCGGTATTGGTAGAATGCCGTTTCCAACTCGCTGAGGGCAGGCATCAAGGTTTCAGGGACATATTTGCCGCCAAAGCGACCAAACCTACCCAGTTTGTCGGGACGTTGGGCGGAAACAGCTTCAGATCCGGGAGAGTTGGGAGAAAGAGGAGTCAGAGTCACGGTGTTAATGGAGATAACGGGTTCTTGGTCAGTTTTTTCAGTCCAGCTTTCATTATACGGGGTAGGATCATGAGCGAATCGTGCTGGTTTTCCTTCTACTATGGCTACTTCCAAACGCAAAGATTCCTCTGACCCGTCGCCTACTAAGCGTGTGATTTATTCAGAATTTGGCAATGCATCGGATAATGCGGCGTTTGAACGTCCGATTCAGGAATTGCCACCCAATCAGCAGCAGGTGCGGGTGCAGACATCGCGCAAGGGGCGCAAGGGTAAGACGGTGACGGTGATTAGTGGGTTTCAGTCGAAACCTGAGACACTAGCGGCGTTGCTGAAGCAGCTAAAGGCTCAGTGTGGGGCGGGGGGAACGGTGAAGGAGAATGAGATTGAGATTCAGGGCGATCATGCGCAGAAGATTGTGCAGATGTTGGTTCAGTTGGGGTATCAGGCGAAGGTTAGTGGTGGGTAAAGGTTTTGCTGCGTTGGTAGCTCTTTCTGGGGGCTTGCCCCCAGACCCCCATTGGGGAGCGAGCGGCGCTCCCCAAACCCCTTCCGCAAGGTGTTCATCGTAAGTCGGATGAAGCGCTTCGCATTGCCTCTAGTGCGGGTATTCACTCAGCAAATCTACCTTTAAAGAACTTCTCCCTCTCCCTCATCCTCCCCATCTTCCCTATCCTCCCCATCTCCCCCATCCCTTCTTACGCACCGGGATAATACAAAATCCTCAGCGGCAACCGAAATACTCCTGCCACAAGCTTGGACGTACCAAATTTTCGCTGTAGCGATCGCGGCAATTCTTCCCAGGATGCAGGGATAAAACCGAGCCGTTGGTAGAAGTGAGCCAAGCGATCGCCTAAACATTCCAAATACAACGGTTGGGTGGCCTGTTGAATAACGTGCTGACTCAGAAGGGTTCCTAAGCCTTTGTTTCGCCAATCGTTCGCGACTACCAGACTGCCGAGTTCTTGAGCGTCTGGAAATCTGCGCAGTTGGGCACAGGCAATTACCTTTCCGCCGCACTCAATGACGTAAAACTGCTGCCAGCGAAGTTGAGTCGGATCGAGTACAGCACCCATGACCAGACGGCGAATGGCCCATATATCGTCTTGCTGTGCGGGACGCAGCACACAGCCATCGGGTAGTTGAACAGGTTTATTCATCACATGTTTCGGAAGTTGAAACCCTGTTAAATATCCTAAGTCTACGGGACAACGAATGGATTTTAGGGAAGTGGCGCGACGCGCCACTTCCCTAAAATCCCAATAACGTGTTTGTGATATGTGCTATTAGTTAGCTCACATTATCCCGTCTGATTTCTGCCCTCTGTCTTCTGTCTCCTCCAATGTCCCGATCGCCCGTTCAACTTCTCTTTCTGATTCTGCCGTTTCTGATCTACGCCATTGTGTTGTGGCTACCGATTCCGCTTGCGATTGGATTGGGGATGCGCTACAGTCCGGCGATCGCACTTCCCGTATTGCTGTTACTTTTGTATCCGGTCTATCGGCTATCGGGATGGCGGGCGACCTGGGTTAGTTTGGCGATGACGCTGGTTCTGTTTGCCTTGCCACTGTCGGGATTGTGGAACAGTGCGGCGAGTGAATATCCGGTGTTGATGGGTGGGCTGTTTCCACTCACCGATGGCAGCAACTATTACGTCGATGCGCGACGGCTATTGGAAGGAGGACGATTTGATGCAGTTTCGTCGGGTCGGCCTTTGTTTGCGGGAGTATTCGCGGTTCTGCTGGGATTAACGCAGCAAAATGTTCAGCTCTCGCTGGCGATCGTGGTGGCGATTGTCGCGATCGCGTGTTTCTTGCTGGCGCGTGAGGTACAGCAGAGTCATGGTGTGCTGGCGGGGTTAGCCGTGATGGCAACGCTCTTTTTGTTTTATCGGCGGTTTGCGGGTTCGGCCTGGACGGAGAGTTTAGGGTTGACATTGGGGGCGATCGCAACGGCATTACTCTGGCGATCGGCACATCAGAAACAGCGATATTGGTTTGTCAGTGGGTTATTTTTGCTGACGCTGGCGCTCAATGCACGGGCCGGAGCATTTTTTGTATTACCTGTTTTGGGCCTGTGGGGAAGCTGGTTCTTTCGCGGGAAACGGCGAGTATCAGTGGCGATCGCGCTTGGCAGTATGGCAGCGATCGGGCTGGGATTTTTTCTGAATTACCTCGTTCTGTCACACGTCGGTAGAGCCGATGTGGCCTTCTCCAATCTTTCGTTCACGATTTATGCTCAGGTAGTTGGCTCAAAAGATTGGCGGCAAGTGGGCATTGATTATCCAGAAGTGCTCAAACTCGATCAGCCTGAAATCACCTATCGAATTTATGAGCTAGCCTGGCAGGAATTTCTGAAGCATCCGCTGCGACTCTTTGGCAGTTTTATAGAAGCACTGGCAACCTATCTCAGTCCCACGCCCTATGGTCTGTTCGGATTCGTCAGCACTTACGGCATCACGATCGCTTCTGTTTTGGTCATCGTTCTAATTTATGCGATCAGTCTGGTAGGTCTGGTTCGATGCCTCCGCGATTACAAAACGCCCTGCCATTCGCTACTGATCGCGACTGGACTGGGAATTTTGTGCTCGATTCCGTTAGCGCCCCCCTGGATGGATGGCGTACCGTCCTCCCTGCGAGCCTATGCTGCAACGTTACCGTTCTCGGCTCTGTTGCCTGCCTTGGGAATAGCCGGACTGGGCGATCGCCCTCTGGATTATCCCAAACGGCAACCGTTCCATGCTCGATCGCCTATTCCTGTCACCTTTCTATTTGGCGTGTTTCTGGTCTTGCTGAGCATCGCTGGCCCTTTAGTCACAAAAGCTCTCAGCCATCCACCCAGTCTGGTCGAAAAAAGCTGTCCTGCCGAGCAACAATCGGTCTACACTCGCTTCAGTCCCGGCTCGTGGGTTCAGTTGGTAGAGGATACTGATGCTGTGCAGACGCATCTTCCCATGGTGCGAGTGGGTGATTTTAGACCCGGTACCAACGCAGTTGTTCAAACCCTAGCCAATCGGCGATCGCTCGTCACGGATGAAACCCGAGAAATCGCCAATCTCAGTGCTGGCTACACCGTTATAGATGCACTCAATTTACAAACGCATCGTCGCTTGTGGGTTGTTATGAAATCTGACAAACGTCCTCAGAAAACAGGGATGATTCAAGTCTGCGGCCACCTGCAAAACAACGTTTTATATGCTGACTCGATCCGCTGAAATAGATTGATTTAAGTGATCCAGATTAGTTTGAACGGCGTGCTGAAGCTGTCGAGTGAGTGTCGTAACGGTACTGGAGCGATCGCTCTGATACGCTGCAAAATAATCTTTTAAATTTACCGGATCGCCCACCCGAATGATCACGTTGCGGAATCCTTTTGGCAGGGGTTGATCGATTTCAAATACGGCGCGCTCTAGTCGAGTCAGAGTATCCAGAAAACGCTCTGGTGTTGGGTCAGATGCAACATAGCCATCGTAGATAGCATCAAAGTTTAACAGTCGAGATGTGGCTTTATAGATCGCATCATATGTCCAAAAGTCTGCTGCAAATGACTCTGCGCGAGACTCTAGCGTTAGTTGAATCTTATATACGCGCTCTCGCAACAAATCACTGGGAGCAGGCGTAATATCCAGTTTTTCTTCGCAAGTGTTCAAGACATGATCTTTGATTCGATTAATTCGCTCATTGCGCGAGAGTCGCATCATCTCGTTTGTATCCAGACCATACCCCCGCGCCAGAACAAATAGCACCTGATCTGCAACCTTCTCCAGTCGTTCATACGCGGTTGCACCCGTTGAATGCAATTTGAGTTTCTTCTCTAAGCGAGCCAGCGTGTCTTGAATGACAAACGTCATGTCTCCGGTATAGCGATACTTCAGACTAATCGGTACAGCATACACATCCGGTACTGCCTCCCCCTGCCGTACCAGCCGATTCATTGACTGCAATGCCAATTGCACGGCTCCGACTCGAAAGGGCATCACCGTGTCATTTTGAAACGAACATCCCCCTTCGGGAAAAATCACCAGACGACACTGGGGCTGCATCAGCAAATCTAACGTCTGCGCTACGCTGGGGCGATCGCCCAATCCCCGTCGAATCGAATACGCTCCCATATTCTGCAAAAACCACCCGCCCAATCCCTTAAATCGCTCGTAAGCCGCCAGGTAATGAAACAGTTCCCCCACCCGTGCTGACAGTAAAAAAATCGCAATCCAATCCTGAAATGTTGGATGGTTGGGCAACAGCAGCAGTCGATGATTTTGTAGAGCCTTGATTTTATCTACACTCTGCTGATCCACCTCTAATTTCATGTGGTAGTGCAGATATCCCGCCAGAGGCGACACGCTTTGACACAAGCGCACTAGCAATGGATTCAACCGAGGCGGGAAAAAGTCGGGCATGTTCAAAAAATTGCCTAAGAGGTGGGTTTTGTTTAATCTACGATACAAAGGAACTGAGAGACATGGATGTATTAAAACCCAAACGGTAACTATGCTGACAGATGCTCAGGGTTTAGCGGTGACGACGGATGCTCTAGAGGTGACTGATGTGATCGATCAATTCACCGATCAGCTTTTGAGTTACGGCGATCGCCCCAGCATTATTTTTGAAGGGCTAATGATCGACCCTACCCATGTTTTACTGAATGCTCATGCCGCCGCGATGTGTCTGTTTTCAGAAACCGCCACGGCTCCTGCTCTGGCCGCCCCTTATCTACAAGCGGCTCATGCCAATCTCCACACCGCAACGGAGCGAGAACAGCTTTACGTTCACGCCATTGATGCCTGGGCCACGGGGCAGATTGATCGCGCTCTGGTGTATCACCGTGAATTGGCCGAGCGATATCCCCGCGATCTGGTTGCCGCTTTCATCGGGCAATATCATCACTTCTATGCAGGCGATAATCATGGACTGCTGGCCTTAATCGAGCAAATTTTTCCGGCCAATCGTGATAATCACTACGCCTATGGCATGTTGTCCTTCGCGTTAGAGCAATGCCACCGCCTGGATGAAGCCGAAACAATGGGATGTCAGGCCGTCGAGATGAATCGACATGATCCCTGGGCGCATCATGCCGTAGCGCACGTCTTGGAAACTCAAGGCCGCATTGAAGATGGCATTGCCTGGATGGAATCTTTTGCTGACGTATGGGAAACCTGCGGTACTTTCTTCACCCACAACTGGTGGCACGTCGCTCTCTATTATCTGGATCAAGACGACTTCACAACCGTTCTCAACCTATACGATACAAACGTCTGGGGTCGAGCCGTCAAAGAGTATTCTGCCTGTCAAATCGACGCGATCGCCCTTCTATTGCGCTTAGAACTGCGTGGCGTAGACGTTGGCGATCGCTGGCAGACCATCGGTGCTTATTTGGGCGATCGCATCCACGAACATGTGTTCCCATTCAACGATGTTCACTACATCTATGCTCTGGCGCGCTCCAGTCATGCTGAACTGGCAGACACCATGCTGCACAGTATGCAGACCCATGCCGCAACCACCCACTCCTTTAGACAGAAAACCTGGATGGATGTCGCCGTACCCACCGCTCATGGCATGGTCGCTCACGCCAGAGGGGACTGGTCATCCGCTGTAGCGTATCTGGGAACCGCTCTACCTCAAATGCAGGCGATCGGTGGCAGTCACGCCCAGCGCGATCTATTTGAACAGGTGTATTTAGATGCGCTGATTCAGGCTCACGAAGCAACATTAGCCAATCATGTCATCGAAAAACGCATGATCCGCAGAAAAATTCCCGCCCTTCAGCGGCAGTTAGCGATGATTGCCCGATAACTCAGGACAATTGCATTTCAATCATGCACTCATTGGGTTTAAACTTCCAAATTTGCACTTGAAACGGGCAAACTTCCTGGTTGAACATCCAACAATCCAGAAAAAACATGCAACATTCCTATTTGAACTTGCAATAATCCAGAAAAAACATGCAACATTCCTGTTTCAACCTGGAATCATCCAGAAAAAACATGCAGTAATCCAACTTCAACCCGAAATGATCCATCGGGAACATGCAACAAACAGGGTTGAACCTGGAATCATCTAGTAAAAACCTGCAATCGTCCAGAACATCAATACACTATTGCCGTAACACCGCCATCTCGGCAGTAATCACCGCCATAATTAACGTTTTGAATTGAAACCACACTCAATCCCTGTTGTCTCGTTGCTGGTTGAAAGCCAGCAATGCCGTTTTGGAGACTCTATTTCCATGAATTGAGCAAGAAGCAGAGCCTCCAAAGTAGCATTTCCAGGTAAAGCCTGGAAACGAGATCAGCAATTCTCATTTTGAAATAATTGCGGGTTTTGCGCGCCCGACGGGCGC
>DATNPS010000570.1:0-15202 GCA_036703095.1 Crinalium sp.
GCGCCCGTCGGGCGCGCAAAACCCGCAATGGGTTTCAAAAAGAGAATTGTTGTAATGAGAAAGCTGTAATGAGAAAAAAGAAGTTGACGGTTAGGCCAAAAGCCGTATATGATTAATAACCGTTGCGCGGACGCATAGCTCAGTTGGTTAGAGCACTACGTTGACATCGTAGGGGTCACTGGTTCGAGTCCAGTTGTGTCCATTAAAATCCATGACTTTCACAGGAATTTAGTTTGTCTGTGCACTGCGCATATCAACTTACAGGGCTTTACGCTTGAGTAAGCCACAGTTATTTTTGTGAGAACCTCTCAGAGCGAGGCTCTCACAAAAATAACCTGGTTTTAAGCGATTGAAAATGGCTGTAAATTCACATTATTGGCGATTCATGCAGCGAATCAGCCACAGCGTAGCGGCAACACCGACAAAGTGAGCCATGATGATGTTGATGTTGGCCTGGACGACGAAGATTTGCAGCGGACTGATGTAGGCAGGTAACGCTCCGGCAAAGACCGCAAATCCCTGCGCCATCGAGCGAGCTACTAATGAACCAACGATCGCCTGTGCTCCCAAAATTGTCAGAATCATGCCCACCAGGTTGATCAACAGGCCGATCTGGAGGGCTTTAATGGCTTCGCCACGCTTCGGTCGAACTTGTGAATCCACAGTTTGCAGACGGCGGGATAGGCGAGTGTAGCTAAACGCCCAGTAAGCTCCGGCAAACAGAATGATTAGTCCTAAAACAGCAAAGAACAGGCCAAATCCGGTAACGGAGGAGGTGGATGCAGCGGGAGTAGTCACCGTTGCAGGAGTAGGCGTATTGGCATTGGAATTTAACCCGGCAAACGCGAGAACACCCGCCGAGATGACCCCTAATACAATCTGCGCCCAAAAGCTAATCCAACCTGCAATACGAAAGGCACTTGCCGCTCGCCGCACTGCCGGAGGTAAGGAAATCAGGTCAGCTCTGTTTGCCATACGCTAGTTCATCCATCCGGCTCCATCTATCCGGAACCATATTCCTATGTGGGTACGATAGCAAAGATACGGCGTGTTCTACCAGTGCTGGGACTGCGATCGCCGCCACATGTACACCGCCAGCCCAGCCAAGAACAGCAGTCCGACTCCACCCGCTAAGGGATTTTGGTTAATGCCCGTCAGCCAGGTCGGCACGTCTTCGGTATAGCTGACCAGGGCACCGACGTTGACAATGTAATATCCCCACACTAACCCTCCATGCAGGCCAATCGGCAGGCCCAACCGTCCTCGACTGCCCTGCTTGGCTAAAGCCAGCGTCAGCCCTAACAGCAGCAAGCCCCAAAACTGCGGCAGGGTATGCAAGACTTCATCGAGCGGCTTGATAAAGTGCAGAACGGCAAAAGTGAGGCTGCTGGCCCAGAGCGTAGTCGTGGGGCTGTAGTCTCTCTCTAATTCGTCGGTTAACCAGCCACGAAACAGCAATTCTTCCGCTAATCCAACGCCTAGTCCGACCAGTCCGCCTTCCAACACAAAGCGTGGCAAGGTCGCTGAGGCAGGTTGCCAAACGATCCAGCCCAAAAGCCCTTGCAGCACAAACATACTGAAGAGGCTAATCAGCCCAAGGCCCAATCCTTGCAGTAATTCCAGCCCGTTTAACCGACTTCTCGCTAACCCATAGCGACGCAAAATTTTGGAATCCCGATACACTTGCCGTCCCCAAACCTGCACCAACACGACGAATTCAATAAACAGCAGAGACATCGCCAGAATTGTCAGCGTATTGGCATCTCGAATGGTGGCGGATAGTATGCCAGCCAGCGGTAGCCAAAGCACAGCCAGCGCCAGGAAAAAGGCTCCGACCCGCAGCGGAAAGGGGGAATGAGAGAGGCGATCGCGATTCAGCATGATTCACCCCAATCTACCATGCTGACTCCTGGCTCCTGACTCCTCACGCTTTCCCTTCCTCCCCCTTAAGGCCGATTACTACAACAATTCCGAACGTCATAGGATACAAATTGAAATATAGCCGTAGCTACTCGTGTTAGGACGGGGTGCAGGGGTGGAACCCCTGGCTGGGGTGAAGTCCCCACACCCATTGGTTTTTAACGTCCTAGAGGTGTTAGAGCGGGGTGCAGGGGTGAACCCCTTGGCTGGGGGCGAAGTCCCCACACCCCTTTGGTTTTTCAATGTCCTAACAGGATGTGGTGACAGCTATAGTGTCCAGAAGTGTCCAGCTCAAAAAGTCCAGATGTGTCCAGATAGGAGGTTTTTGTGAACCGAGAGCGTATTGTTCCGGGGCCGGGACAAGAGTCTGTATGGGATTATCCCCGACCTCCACGGTTAGAAGATTCTCCCAAACATATTCAAATTATCTTTAATGGCGTGACGATCGCCGATACCCGTCGCGCTAAACGAGTACTCGAAACCAGTCACCCTCCGGTGTACTACATCCCGCCTGAGGATATTCAGCAAGAGTATCTGGTGCGATCGCCCCGCTCTAGCTATTGCGAATGGAAGGGACAGGCTGGCTACTACAGCGTGAAAGTGGGCGATCGCCAGGTTCAAGATGCGGCCTGGTATTACCCTAACCCCACCGACCGATTTGCTGATATTAAAGATTACGTGGCTTTCTATCCCGGCATGATGGATGTTTGCTATGCGGATGGAGAAACGGTGCAACCGCAACCTGGTGGATTCTATGGCGGTTGGATTACCAAGGAGATCGTTGGCCCGTTTAAGGGATCTGCGGGAACATGGGGGTGGTAAGTCATGAACCGATTTTTTACGCGAAAGGCGATCGCCCGTACCCTTCTACTTGTTTTGACGGCATTGGTAACCATTGTGGTGGGCTGTAATGATCTGAGGTCAGGGGCGATCGCGCCATCCCAGCCTTCCTCCAGTCCAGCACCGCTAACTTCAGCAGCCAGCCGCAATCGCGACGGGGCGGATAACGAGACATCATCGCTGTGGGTAGGACACTTGGCCGAGCAAAATTGGATGACCGATTGGCGAGTCCGTCATGAGGGATCTTGGGGGCTAGAGAATCTGGAAACGCTGCCTGATCCGGAGCATCGGTTTGACTCGATCTTGAGAGTTCACTATCCGGCTGGCTCTGCCAGTCCAACGGTGGCGCGTGAGTCCGGCGCACCATTGGGAGGAGCACAGTTTCTGGCTGAATTGGGGATTCAACCCCAAACTGCGTTAAAGCTCAGCTATTACATTCGCTTTTCAGAAAATTTTGATTTTGTCAAAGGTGGCAAACTGCCGGGATTATTTGGTGGCGACGGCCCCAGTGGAGGTCGCATTCCCAATGGGGTGGATGGCTTTTCGACTCGCTTGATGTGGCGACGGCAGGGAGATGGGGAAGTGTATGCCTATCTGCCGACCAGCCAGATTCATGGAACCTCGCTAGGTCGGGGTGAATGGCGATTTCGTCGGGGCGTCTGGCAACACATCCAGGAAGAGGTGATTTTGAACGATCCGGGAATTAACAATGGCGAGGTGCGCGTCTGGTTTAATGGCGAGCAAGTGCTGGATAAAGAAGGCTTGATTTTTCGCAATGTAGATTCGTTGAGGATTAACGGGCTTTTCTTCTCCACCTTCTTTGGTGGTGGAGACCCAACGTGGGCGACGCCGCAAGCGGTCTACGCTGATTTTGCTGACTTTTCGGTATCGGCAGTGCCGTCTGAACGCGAGTCATAAGATATAGCACTACAATGATGCAAAAACAGACCCATGCATTGCCCGGGGTCTGTTTTTGCATAATCTCAGCCGCGCGAAGAGCGGCTGAGACGCGATCGGGTTCACGTTTTGTTAGCACTCTCCCTAGATAGAGTCATAGCCCGATCGGGATGCAGCTTTAGCGTGACGACTTGGCGCTACCCAACTGTGATCATTGAGACATAAGAGGAACATCCCTTAACGTCTCGATTACGAATGGGAGATAGCGTCATGAGTTACGATCGCGCCAGTCAGTCAACACCGACATCAGCTCAGCAAAGCGTTGGTATGTTTACCACACAAGAAGCGGCGGAAGCTGGCTATCAATCACTACAGGCGGCTGGCTTTCCAAGCGATCGCCTCTCTATCGATACTCAAGTCTTAGACCCAAACCCTCGTTTGCGAGATACCAAAGCATCACGCGGTGCTGGAGGAGGAGCGATCGCAGGTGCACTATTTGGTGCTCTGGTCGGTACTCTACTGGTGACGATTAGCTTAAATCCCGTCACATCTGTTGCAAACCCAGCCGCAACCCAGCCTTTACTGTCCCTCTTTGGCATTGCCCTAGCGGGGGCAGGTGTGGGTGCTGTGGGTGGAGGGCTGATTGGTGCGTTCAGTGGTTTGAATGTTCCAAAGGACGAGATGGGAGTCGATCGCGCTCGTTTATCTCACAACTACCTGGTGGTTCTGGATGGCACGCCAGACGATTTAACCAGAGCTAAAGATCTTCTCCGTCAACAGGGTAGTCAACTGTAAAAAAATCCAGGTAGTGTTTTGAGGGAAACTCCCGCCAAACCCCTCAAAACACTGTCCCAGTTTAGGCTCGTAGTGCCATACATAGCGCTACGCATCCACGTTAGGACAAAGAGGGTGTGTGGGCTTCGCCCTCAGCCAGGGTTGAAACCCCTGCACCCCGTCCTAACCTTCAGCAGTACTGCTATACAGTGGAGGTGGACGATGAGTTGGTTGGACAGGTTGACCGTTGAAAAAAATAGTCGAGTCGAGCAACGCGACAAACAGCTCGATGATGACAGTCGCATGAGTCCTGGCCTGGATGGCGACTATGATTGGGAACTGCGCGAAAAAGCTGGAATGCACACCCCACCGACCCCACCTGAATTTATGGGTTTAGAAGGGGAATATGACTCGTGTGGGTTGGCGAAACGAGTGGCGATCGCCCTCGATCAGGAGCCAGACATCGAAGACTTGTCAACCCTATCCATCGTGCAGGCGGGGAGTACCATCCGCTTCACGGGCGATGTCCCTGACCAGGATACCTTAGACCGCATTGTTGAACTGACCGCTAAAGTGGATGGCACCAAGTCTGTCGATACCAGTCAGGTTGCGTTAAGGAATTGAGATCGTTCTCAGCAATCGCTCTACAATTCCCTTGGCTCGGCGTCCGCCTGCCGGAATTAATCGATGAGAAAGCACATGAGGGGCTAATGCTTTCACATCGTCTGGTGTCGCGTAATTCCGACCTTCCAGAAAAGCCATCGCCTGAATCGCTCGCTGAAGGGCCACTGTGCCTCTGGGACTGACGCCCAAAATAATCTCCTCATCCTGTCGGGTGGCCCGTACCAAATCCAAAATGTACTGCTGGAGATGCGTTTCAACCCGAATCTCGCTGCAAAGGCGACGTAGTTCCAAAACGTTATCCAGCGAGAGGCAGGGGAGCAGCTCTACCGAATGGGCAGCCTGGTTTAACCGCTGCAACATCTGGAGTTCTTCCAGTTCAGTCGGGTAGCCGAGGCTAAACGAAAGGGCAAAGCGATCCATTTGCGCTTCTGGTAGTGGAAACGTGCCCTGATATTCCACGGGGTTTTGCGTCGCGATTACAAAGAATGGACTGGGAACCCGTCGCGACACGCCATCAACGGTGACCTGCTGTTCTTCCATCACCTCCAGCAAGGCTGACTGCGTGCGGGGGGTAGCTCGGTTGATTTCGTCGGCCAGTAGGATATTGGTAAAAACAGGCCCCGGCAAAAACTCAAATTCCCCAGTGCGGGGATTCCAGATGTTTGTACCCGTCACATCGGTTGGCAACAGGTCAGGCGTACACTGAACACGCTGAAACTGCCCGTCAATTGAGCGAGCCAGAGATTTCGCTAACAGCGTTTTACCAACGCCGGGAACATCTTCTAGCAGTGCATGACCACCAGACAGCAGCGCGACCAGCACTAAGCGAATAGCTTCTGTTTTACCAACAATGGTTTGCCCCAGGTTTTGAGTAAGTTGCTCGATCGTTTCTCGCATAGGATGCTGGGTGTGGGGTTATTGGGTGTTGGGTGTCAGGGGGAGGATGGCTATTGGCTTACCCAACTGTAACTTAAGCTGACGGGGTAACGGCCAGGAGCGATCGCGCCATCTCACAATCAAGTTGAATTTGAGTTTTGAGCGCATCCAGGGAAGGAAACTTTTGCTCAGGCCGCAGAAATTTTTCCAGGCTGACGGTTAAGGTCTGGTCGTAAAGGTTGCCTGACCAATCGAGCAGGTGAACTTCAATCGTTTGCTTCAGGCCGTCTACAGTCGGACGATTACCGATATTCATCACACCAGGCAGACTGCCCTCATGGGCGGGAAGGGTGGGGCAATAAACCCGCACGGAATATACGCCTTGCCGGGGTAAAAACTTTTCTAGGGGCACTTGCAGGTTAGCCGTTGGAAAACCAATGGTACGGCCCAACTGCTGTCCATGAACAACGTTGCCAATCAGACTGTAGGGACGGCCCAACAGATCGTTGGCTGTGGATAAATCCCCGTCCTGCAATGCCTGACGAATTGCTGAACTGCTAATCCGCTCATCGTTTTGGGTATGGAGCGGAATGACCTGAACCTCAACGCCGTGCTTAGCCGCGATCGTCCGCAAATCTTCGGTTGTGCCCGATCGCCTGGAGCCAAAGCAAAAATCTTGACCGACGCTAATTTTCCGCGCTTGCAGTTGCTTCAGCAGAATCGTCTCGACAAACTCAACCGGAGGCATGTTTGCCAATATCTGATCAAAGGGCAGCAGGACAAGTTGCTCAACACCGAGCGATCGCAAAATCTCAACCTTCTCATCCAGTGGTGTGAGTAACTGACGCGGCTGGCCTGTAAAAAATTCTTGGGGGTGGGGGTGGAATGTGACGACGGTCGCAATCGAGTCAGACAGAATAGGGGCGATAACTTTTCGGTGCCCCCGATGTACACCATCAAAGTTTCCCAGGGCAACGAACGTCGGCGTCCGAACGGTATCAAGAGAAAAGGTTATCCACACGCTTTACATTTTGACACATGTTGGGTGTTGGGTGTTAGAGGTTGGGTGTTGGGTGTTGGGATTGTTGGAGTACACTGCCTACCATTTGCAGGTGGCTAGAAGCGTAGCGTTTGGGTGGGCGTCGCCCACTCCACATGCATCCGCTCTGTCTTCCAATTCTTGATCCCTATTCTCCGTCTTTCCCTAACACCTAATACCCAACACCCCATACCCCATCTAAGCCGAGACTTTCGCTTCCGACGACACTTCTGAGGGGGAGGAAGACGCAATCAGGTCAATTTCTAGTCCTTCCCAGGCCACGACGCTGTTGGGGAACTGTTGGGCTGTTTTTTCTTTGATGTCGTCCATGAATCCGTCGCTGTGGAGCGGATCGTGATGGAAAATAACTAATTTTTTTACGTTGGCGGCCTTCGCAACTTTCACGGCTTCTTGCCAGGTCGAGTGGCCCCAGCCTACCTTGCTCGACTTTTCGGAATAATATTCCTCATCGGTATAGGTGGCGTCATAAATCATGATGTCGGCATTGCGGGCCAGCCAGAGGACGTGCTCATCCAGCCGATCGGGGAAGTGTTCTGTATCGGTGATGTAGGCAGCAGCATAGCCATTCCAGTTGATGCGATAGCCGACCGCTTCGCCCGGATGGTTGAGCAGCGCGTTTTCAACGACGATGTCATCAATTTCAACGGATTCCCCAATGCCGATGTCACAAAATGTGAGGTCGGCTCCCATAATTTGTAGGGGAACCGGGAAGTTTGGATGCAGCATCTGGTCATTGAGCCGTTGCTCAATGGTGGAGCCATTGGGAGCGATCGCCCCATAAATATTGAATTTATTGCCTTTAACAAAGGCTGGCACAAAGAAGGGAAATCCTTGAATGTGATCCCAGTGGGAGTGGGTAAAGAACATGTGGACATTCAAAGGCATTTCTCGCAACAGCGTTTGCCCTAAAACTCGCAGCCCGGTACCTCCGTCAAAAACCAGAAGATGGTTGCCGACGCGCATCTCGACGCAGGAGGTATTGCCTCCATACCGAACCGTCTCTGCACCAGGACAAGCGATGCTGCCTCTGACGCCCCAAAAGCGAACTGTGAACTGGTTTTTCATCTTAGACATGAGTGTTCCCTACCAGACTCCACTGAGTCTCAAAAGTTGAGTCTCGCTCCCAAGCGTTGATTACCTTAATCTGAGTGAACCTAGATTTGGCAAGCATTTTCTCAGGAATATAGCCTCCGTTGCAGATTGGTAGAAATCTTCACAATGCACCCCTTTATTTAAGATTGCCCAACCCTACAGGCGAGTGCTCAATCTAGCTAAGATTAGCCAGTTAAAATTGCAGCTAGATCATACGATCTAGCTCCAGTCTATACTGTCCTGCAAAAGACGTTTTGAGAACCCAATCTCCATCAGATTTAAAGATGCTTAAAGCAATTTAACTGCCAATTTTGTAAATTTGCCAGCCCTGATATAGAAGTCAGATTGTACTGCAATGGAGTGATGGTGATGTAATTTTGGCGAATGGCCTGTACATCAGTCACAGTTTGGCTGATCCATTCTAGGTCAACTCCAGGTGAGATGGCTCCTGGCAATGTCACGCTACCTAATTCATTTTCATCTACATCCTCCAATAATTCTCCAGCCAGCCAATAGTAGGTCTTCCCTCGTGGATCGAGCCTTTTTTCAAATACATCAAAATAGCGGCGAATTCCTTGACGAGTCACCGCAACTCCAGCAAAATCTTCTTCCGGTACCGCTGGAATGTTGACATTTAGCAACATAAGCTGGGGTAAGGGCTGTTTTTCAAGCCGAGTCAGGAGCTGACGGGCAAAATTAGCCGCAGGTTGAAAATCTTGATGAATGAAACTGGTCAGGCTAAAGGCAATACTGGGAATCCCTTCAATTACCCCTTCCATAGCTGCTGAAACCGTTCCGGAATAGAGAACATCTGTACCGAGATTAGACCCATGATTAATGCCCGACAAAACAAAGTCTGGTGGGGCATCCAGTAATGCTCCTAAGGCTAGCTTGACGCAATCGGACGGGGTGCCTGAACAAGCCCAGGCTTTGATGTTGGGATGAAAGGCTGACTCGATTTGCTCTGCCCGGATGGGATCGTGGAGGGTTAACCCATGACCTGTGGCCGATCGCTCCCGATCCGGACAAACCACAGTGACGTGATGTCCTGCTTCCGCTAGCGTATTGGCCAGCGTGCGGATGCCCAGAGCGAAGATGCCGTCATCATTGCTAATTAAAAGGTTCATGGATTGCTGCAAAAGGATAATGAGTCCACATCCAGTTTAGAAGCCTTAATTAGGAGGGCGTGAGATTCATGCCGGACAGAACCCATAAAACCTTGCCCTAATTACACCTTTGCAGGAATAGAATTACTACACCCGGACAATATCAGCAATTCTCAGTATGCAAATCGGGGCCGTATCAGTTCCCCTATAGCGAACTGGCCTGACTCAGTGTCAGCCTGGTGCATCAGTCTCGCGCGCCAAATTCAACATGGGTGGCTGTGCAAACTTGCTGTAGGCAAGTTTGCACAGCCACCGATTTGCGTACTGGGAATTGCTGGGACAATATAATGAGGACTGCTGAAGTCATCTGATAGCGATAGACTTAGATAATTCCCATACTTCATCTCAGCTTTAATTTACACCTCAAGCATGACCATACAGCTTAGTGACCTTGAATCTCAACTGACGGCCCTGCGTCAAGAAGCGCAGGATGCTATCAAGACCACCACCGACCTGGAGCAGCTTGAGCAGCTTCGCATCAAATACCTTGGCAAAAAGGGTAGCCTCTCTCAAGTGCTGGGGGGAATGGGTAAGCTGGATGCCAGCGATCGCCCCCGCATTGGCTCTCTGGCAAATGAGGTCAAAGAAGCAGTACAGGCTGATTTGGAGCAAAAGAAATCGGCTCTGCAAGCCGCTGAAATTGACGCCAAGCTGGCGGCTGAAACGCTGGATGTGACGATGCCGGGAGTGTTTAGTCCTCAGGGGCGATCGCATCCGTTAACCAGCACCATTGACCGAGTGCTAGACATCTTTGTGGGTCTGGGGTATACCGTTGCTCAGGGGCCAGAAATGGAAACGGACTATTACAACTTTGAAGCCCTGAATACTCCAGCAGACCACCCGGCTCGCGACATGCAGGATACTTTTTACCTGCCGGATGGCAATCTGCTGCGAACCCATACTTCATCGGTGCAAATTCGCTATATGGAGGCGAATGATCCGCCGATTCGGGTGGCGATTCCGGGACGCTGTTACCGCCGCGATACGGTGGATGCCACCCATGCTGCTGTCTTCCATCAGCTTGAAATTCTGGCGATCGATGAAGGGCTGACCTTTACTGACCTAAAAGGGACGCTGAAAGTATTTCTGGAAGCCATGTTTGGCGACACGCCGATTCGCTTCCGGCCCAGCTTTTTCCCATTCACTGAACCTTCTGCCGAGGTCGATGTGCTGTGGCGAGGCCGCTGGCTAGAAGTAATGGGTTGCGGTATGGTAGACCCGAATGTCTTAAAGGCAGTTGGTTACGACCCTGAAGTTTACACAGGATTTGCAGCCGGATTTGGGGTCGAGCGATTTGCTATGGTGCTGCACCAAATTGATGATATTCGGCGATTGTATGCCAGCGACCTGCGATTCCTGAAACAATTTTAATGCCCGGCATAGACGTGCCAGTGGCAACGTCTATACTGACGGTATTGACGTTGCAATAAACCCATGATCAACAATGGCGCGATGCAAACCATCGCGCCATTGTTCATTCAAGGATTACCTACTGTGGGTCGGCCCCAGATATTTTTCAAGATATGGCGAAAACACTTCATAGATGAGGGTCAGAGGTCGTCCATGATGCCAGAACAGATAATGCCGTCCCCAAAGCGGCCCGGATTGGCCGAATGCTAATTCCAAGGCGGGCGAATGGCCGTAGTGAATACCTTGAATATCCCGATATAGTTCTGTTCGCAGATGAGCCAGATTCGCCCAGATGGGAAGCGATCGATTCTGTAAATACTCATCAATGTGGCTGGCTTCCCACCAGGAGGTCGCATAGGCGAGCCGTTGCCCCGATTGTGTTCGCAGCCAGACCTGCCGTCGCAGACGTGGCCCTGGCACCATATGCAGGATTTCAGGTGCATGGTCGGCGTCATGCCCGACGAGAGACATATCGATCACATCGACTTCGGTCGGTTCCCCTGTCAAAAGCTGGAGGTGTCGAGTGGGAGATCCATCGCCCAGCAGCAGCATTTGCCAGGCTGGGGATAGCTGCTGATGCGGTAAGCCTTGTTGGACAACAGATTCTCCTCCTTGCCAGAGTGGCTTGAGGACATGCCATGCGGCGGGGAGGGAGGAGGGTTTGACGGAATGAAAAATTGAAGTCAACTTTTTACAAAACTTTATCTTCTTTTATGAATGATATCGTGAATTCAATAGACCTGTTGCAACGCGATTTCGATAGCGCGATTTCAGTCGCCTAGCGGACGGTTGAAATCGCGCAAAAAGGTGCCCCGCGTGTCGCGCGGGGCACCTTTTTGCGCCTTCGAATTCACATCGTTTCAAATTGGGAGCTTCTTGACTGAGATGGGTGGGTGCTTCCGCCCGCCCACCTCAATCTGCAAGAGAGCTAATCTTTAGGCTGCATCGGCAGGGTAACGATGAATGTGCTGCCTTCCCCCGGTTTTGACCAGAGGCTGACCTGTCCGCCCATTCCTTCAACCAGCGATTTCACGATGGAGAGTCCTAAGCCCGTCCCTCCGGTGACACGAGAACGATCGTCATCTACCCGATAAAATCGCTCAAAAATCAGAGTTTGTTTTTGGAGCGGGATGCCACAGCCGCGATCGCTCACTTGAATCGTGGCATAATCCTGGCTCTGCTTGAGACTAACAATAATGGGTTCAGGCGGATCGGAATATTTGACGGCATTGTCGATCAGATTTAGGAGAACCTGAGTCAGTCGATCGCGATCGGTTTTGATGCAGATTGCAGTGCTGGCTGGTTCGAGTTTGAGGGTGCGATCGCTAAATCGCTCCCCCATGTGCACAATCTCTTCGACCAAATCGTTGAGGATAATGGGTTCCCAATGAAAGTGGAGATGGCCACCGTCGGCTCTGGCTAAATTCAGCAAATCTTGCAGCAGGCGAATCGTGCGGTCTGTTTCAGCCGTCGCAATTTCGAGCGCTTCCCGCTGACAGGTCGTTAATGTCGTTCCTCGTCGCAGCAGGCTTTGCAAATAGCCATACACCACGCTTAAGGGCGTTCGCAATTCATGAGAGACATTACTGACAAACTGGCGCTGATGTTCCCAGGATTGAGACAGGCGAGACAGCATGTTCTCCAATGTCCCTGCCAGTTTACGGACTTCGCTGGGTGCTTGATCCAGCGCAATTTTGGCTTGACTGAGGTCGTTGGCCGAAATCGTACCCGCCAGTTGACACATTTGGCGGAGGGGCTGGAGCGATCGCCGCACATACAGGGCGATCGCCACACTGAGGGAGACCACAATGAGAACCGTCACCAGGGTTAAGCCGCGAATGGCCCCATTTAACATCACCTGTTCCTGAGTAATGTCATGGGCGATGTAAAGCTGACCCAATGCCTGTCCTTTGACCATTAATGGGCTGGAGGCCAGGATGAGATATCGTCCGTCAATGTGCCGAATTTGGGGTTTTTGCGGCATGGCCGAAAAAGCCAGCAGTCGGGTAGCAAAGTTGCCAGACGCCGCATCCAGTCGGCGCGATTGGGCCAAAATCTCACCGTGCACGTCCCTGACCCACAGGACTGAATTGGGGGGAGACAAATTATCAATCGTTTTTTGCACGCTCGTTGCGATCGGCAGCATTTCACTGTAGAGCGTGACATCGTTGGAAAAGCGATCGCCAATATATTCAATATTTTGGAGATGGGTCGAAACCAGGATTTGCTGCATTTTCCAGCTTGTCCAAACCGCTACACCGCCTAAACCCACAATGGAGAATGCGGCGATGCCAACGGTCAAGCGAAACTGAAGCGAGGACGAATCCAACCGCTCACATCGGATGCGATTTACCGCTTGAAGAAATGGTTTGATAGGAGGCATCCTCCTAAACTTTCACTGCCAAAATTTTAACGCGCATTAAATATCGTCATTTTAGCCGCACAGGTTGACCGTGCAGAGCAGTAGGGGTGCGCGGCCAGCCGCACACCCCTACTAAACGTCAGGTTTTATTTCTGCGGCCCTAAATTTTAGTACCGCACTCAGGACAGAAATTATTGCTTGCTGTATTTTTAGCACCGCAATTATTGCAATACACTAGTTCGATCGCCTGCTCAAGCTTAGGCCGTTCGGGCAATCCCACCATCTGAGCGTTGCTCTTGCCGGGAGCCACCATTGGGTAGCAGTTTTCGTCGCGCTTGACGCGCACGTCTACCAGCACAGGCCCATCGTGAGCCAGCATTTCAGCGATCGCCCCCGCCAATTCAGCGCGATCGTGAACCACAATGCCCTTAATGCCAAACGCCTGAGCCAGAATCTCAAAGTTGGGCATTCCCTTTTGCATGTTAGACGACGAGTAGCGTTCGCCATAGAAAGCTTGCTGCCACTGGCGTACCATACCCTGCCAGCCATTGTTCAGAATGACGGTTTTAACTGCAATGCCGTATTGAGCCAGAGTGCCTAGCTCCTGCAAGTTCATCTGGAAGCTAGCATCTCCGCTGACGCAAATCACCTGGTGATCGGGAAGCGCGGTCTTCACGCCCATCGCTGCGGGCATTCCAAAGCCCATGGTGCCCAATCCAGCGCTGGATACCCACTTACGAGGACCATTCTTGAGGAACTGCGCCGCCCACATCTGGTGTTGGCCTACATCAGTCGTGTAGTACGCATCAGGAGCCTGACGGTTCAGCTCTACGATCACTTCCTGAGGCGCAATGCTGTCCTCATAGTGAGGCACTACGAGGGGATAGTCGTGCTTCCAGCGATCGATTCGTTTCAGCCACTCGGCGGTTAAGGTCGGGTCGGGTGCGATTCCCTCTTCGTCATCACGCCGCAGCAGGTCGGTGAGAACCAGACGAACATCGCCCACGATGGGAACTTCAGGAGCACGGTTTTTGCCGACTTCGGCTGGGTCTACATCAATGTGAATTACTTTGGCACGGGAGGCAAATTCATCCAGCTTGCCCGTGACTCGGTCATCAAAGCGTGCTCCAACGGCAATTAGTAGATCGCATTCCGTAACCGCAAAGTTGGCATAAGCGGTGCCGTGCATTCCCAACATGCCAACGGACAGGGGATGGTGCTCATCGAACGAGCCTTTACCCATGAGCGTGGTGGTTACGGGAATTTGAAAGCGTTCTGCCAGAGTTTTAATTTCAGCATGTGCGCCAGAGGTAATGGCACCGCCACCGACGTAAAGCAAGGGTTGGCGCGCCTGACGGATTAGTTTCAACGCCTGATAAACCTGGCGAGGATTGCCCTTTACCGTGGGGCGATAGCCAGGAAGCTTGACGCTTCCCGGTTCTACGGGAGTGTAATCAAATTCTTCTAAGCCCACGTCTTTGGGAACGTCGATCAAAACAGGGCCAGGACGTCCAGATTGAGCAATGTAAAAGGCTTCAGCGACGATGCGCGCCATATCTGCCGGGTCGCGCACGACATAGGAGTGCTTCACGATGGGAAGCGTAATGCCATAGATATCGGTTTCCTGGAAAGCATCCGTACCAATCGACGCACGGCCAACCTGCCCAGTGATAATCACCATGGGAATGGAGTCCATTTGGGCGGTGGCAATGCCTGTCACCAGGTTGGTTGCGCCAGGGCCAGACGTGCCAAAGCAAACTCCAACCTGCCCGGTGGCACGAGAATAGCCATCTGCTGCGTGAGATGCACCCTGTTCATGACGAACCAGAATGTGCTTAATGCCGCCTCTCTCCTCTGCCCGATATAGCTCATCGTAAATTGGCAGGATAGCACCACCGGGATAGCCGAAAATATGTTTGACGCCGTGCCGTTCTAGGCTATCAATCAGAGCATAGGCTCCGGTAGCACGGATGGACGCTATAGTGCGGGATGACGTCCCTTGAGAGGACGTAGTAGTGGACGACGGAGCAGGGAGAACTTCACGCATAGTTTATGTAGATTTGTATCTATTGATGCACTATGTAGTTGATACTTCAGTCTAGTGCTGATGTTACATTCCTGTCGAGAGTTGAAATCTAGAAAAATCGGCGATCGCCAACTCTGAAATCCTAGCTATATCAA
>DATNPS010000573.1:0-8516 GCA_036703095.1 Crinalium sp.
CGTTGTCTTGGTACGGTCGCAGCAGACAGCAATCGACCTCAAACATGTGGCCGACTGTTTCTACAATGGTTTGGAGAATCTGCCGATAGCTGAGAGCACTGCGAATGGTATTGGTAACAGCATTCAGCAAAGACTCTTGACGCAACGTGCGCCGTAGCTCTTGGGTGCGAGCCTTAAGCACATTGTGGGTGTCAACAGCCTGACGCACCACGGCTTTTAGCTCTTCGTCATCCCAGGGCTTGGTGACATATTTGAAGACTTTACCGGAGTTAATCGCCTCGACTAAATCGCCGACATCGGTGTAGCCCGTCAGAATGATCCGAATAATGTCGGGATATTGCGTTGCCGTCAGGCTCAGAAACTCGGTTCCACTCATCGAGGGCATCCGCTGGTCTGAGATAATAACCGCGACCTCGCCCTCTTTTGCCAAAATATCTAATGCAACAGGACCACTCTCTGCCCGCAACACCTTAAATTCTCGGTGGAACGTGCGGTAGAGCAAGTCTAAGTTATCTGGTTCATCATCAACGACCAGAATTTTAGGCTTTGAGTCACTGTGGGATGTCATGCACCGCTCTCCTGATGCGGGGGCAGTTTGATGAAACAAGAGTCTCGCTGAGCCTGGATTGGTCCTAAGCGATCGGGCGTCCCGTTCGACATGTTGTGTGTCCATGCTCTGCTCTGGCTTTGTTTAGCGTTTAGCTGGAGTATGACTAAATTGACCCGTAGGCATTTGTATACCCGCAATGCACCCCAATTCATCTAAAGGCTTGATCTGACGTCGTTTCTGTGAAGGAGCCATATCTGAGACCGGGCTAAATTTTTGCCCTGCTCAGAGTTTGCCTTTCCAGAACCCTCCACTTTCAATCATAGGCGCAAGATTCACCCTTAATGAATTGTGCATTGACTGCAAAGAGGTAATATGTGCCCAAAGTTGCCGAATCTTAGTCATCCAACATAAGACTAGGCGGGTGATTTTCGTTCTTATACAGCGAATTTAGCAAACCAAATCGCTGTTGGACGATTTTCTCGAACCAGCACAATGGCGGTGCAGAGTTAATGGGAGACAGCTTATGTTGAAGCTATCCCTGACCGCTACACTCACAAATTAATCATTCCCAAGTTAGCGAACAATTTAACGAGTGACGTCTGGCTCTGCCCCCTCACGGTTGCCCTATCGATGCCAATCAAGGCTTACAGGCAGTCTTCCCTAACTAATACACCCCCCAGTTGAGATTCTCAGGACTAAAATAGGCTCATTCACCCGATTACTCGTATGTCTACATTTGATGTCGATCCTCTAACGGCAGCGATGACCCACCAGGTTTCTCGATCTGAGGATGGCGGCCAGAACAATAGCTCTGCGGTGCAGCGATATGATAAGGGTGTTTCAAATCCAGCATCCGATAGAGGGGAGTTCGTGAATCCTCCATCCAATACTTTTCCCTTCTTGATTCGAACAGCACGACAAAATGATTTGGGAACGCTGACAGACGTTTTAGCGAACAGCTTTCATGCCCAGGATGGGCCGTTTGGGTGGCTGTATCCGCTGTTGCGAATGGGGATTTATGAGGATTTACGCGCTCGGCTGCGATCGCAGTCTCCCCACCACGCGTGTTTAGTGGCGATTCGTAATGGAGCAGTACCGGATGTGATGCGCAAGACGGTACCAACGCTGGCCGTTTCTCCTGGAGTCAGCGATCCCGTGGCTGGAACGGTGGAAATTGGCTTACGGGCGCAGTCGCTTTGGCAACCTCGGAATCAGCAACATCTTTATCTGTCTAACCTGGCGGTTAAGCAGGAATATCGACGGCAGGGGGTCGCGAGGCAGTTACTTTTGGCCTGTGAGCGGATTGCGCTGGATTGGGGATATAAAGACCTTTACTTACATGTGTTGGAAGATAACTTGCCAGCCCGACGGTTGTATCTGGGTTCTGGATACGAGGTGGTCAATGTTGAATCGAGTTTGGGGCACTGGTTGTTTGGTCGTCCCAGGCAGATTTTTCTACACAAGCGGTTGCTATAGCACATTCACGTTAAATCAGGTGAAACTCCTTAAGGGCAGGTAAGAAGTTCTTGTTTTCATGGTTGGAGCGGCTAAGTTTGATCAGGGCAAATCGCTGGAGTGGGGCGAGCGCTTGCCATTGCTCTAGAGTGATGGGCTGATCCAGCGATCGCGCTTTTTCTGCAACGCTGTCTGGGATCGTGGTCGCATCTCTCCATTCTGGGTGAGCAGCAATGGGAAGATCAGAGGGGCGATCGCTTCCGTGTTTTTCGACAACGCTATGAATGAACGATCGGTAAGCCTGGATCTCAGTTTCTGTCTCGCAGGGCAATTCCACAAGTGTTAGGCGTTCATCCTGAGCCAACTGATTCCAATGGTTTAATTTCAGCTTTACTCCACAGGTGTCCAGCTTATACCGCACCACCATCGGAATGCACCGCAACGACTCAACAAAATCATCTTCAAACTGAAAAAACATTTCCCTCTCCCTTACCTTCCCCATCTTCTCTATCTCCCTCCCTTACCTTCCCCATCTCCCCCACCTGCTCCACATATTTCCCTCACACCCCACACCCCATCTCCGCCCTCAACCCACTCAACCCCCACTCCCTAAAACCCTCCCCACTCCCGTGTAGACATTAAACCGTTCTCCACGCACAAATCCGATCAGGGTTATGCCAAATTCCTGGGCTACCGTGACGGCAAGACTGCTGGGGGCTGAAACGGCGCAGACGATGGGAGTACGAGCCGCAAGGCATTTTTGCAGAATTTCGAAGCTTGAGCGCCCGCTCACCATGACGATGCGATCGCCCCACACCAGTTCATCGCTGAGCAGGGCTGCGCCAACCAGTTTATCAAGTGCGTTGTGGCGACCTACATCTTCCTTGAGAGACAGCAGATTACCATCTACATCGAAGAGGGCAGCGGCATGTAGTCCGCCAGTAGCAGTAAAGATGCCCTGATGCGATCGCAGGGTTTCTGGAAGCGAGTAAATGACATCGGCTTTTACAACTGGCCCCTCTGTCATTGGGGAACAGCCGCGAATCCTCAGGGCATCTAAGCTGGCTTTACCGCAAACGCCACAGGCACTTGTGGTGTAGAAGTGGCGTTCTAACGGCTGGAGGTCAGGCTCTAAGCCATCTCGAAGGGCAACGTTGACAATGTTATAACGCTGATCTCCATCTACATCGGGATCAACGCAGTAGCTAATTCGTGAAAGGTCGCTCCGCTGCGTGATGACGCCTTCCCCATACAGGAAGCCTGCGGCTAGCTCAAAGTCGGCTCCAGGCGTTCGCATGGTGACGGCAACGGTTTGTTTGGGCGAGGCTAAGCGAATTTCTAATGGTTCTTCGGTCGCCAGATAGTCCAGACGCGATCGCCCCTGTCCCTTCTCAACCACCCAAACTCGAACTTTTGCCTTACCGCGCTCCATATCCAAATCGATTGCCGTGCTGGATTCTGAGTAACCGAGCAAAAGGTGTGGCTGAACTAAACCTGCCGCTCGGTCACCGATTAACTGAGAACGGTTTGCCTATGCTTTTGCAAAACTCATGCGGCTGAGAAAGGTTTTGAGGCGATCGCTCTTTGGATAGGTCAAAAGCTGACGGGCTGGCCCTTCTTCTTCCACAAGTCCCTGGTTCAGGAACAGCACCCGATTAGCAACCTCACGCGCAAACTGCATTTCGTGGGTAACAATCACCATTGTCATGCCTTCTTCCGCTAACTGCTGCATAACCTCCAGCACTTCACCGACCAGTTCTGGATCAAGCGCGCTGGTGGGTTCGTCAAACAGCATAATGCGAGGTTTCATACAAAGCGCACGGGCGATCGCCACCCGCTGCTTTTGCCCCCCCGATAGCTGATCTGGATAAACTTCTGCTTTTTCCGACAGCCCCACTTTTTCTAAATAAAATCGAGCTAGACGTCTGCTTTCCTTCACAGGCTGTCCCAATACCTTACAGGGAGCCAACGTGAGATTGTCCAACACATTCATATGAGGGAACAGGTTGAACTGTTGAAACACCATCCCGACCTGCGCCCGCAACTGGCGCAACTGGTTATTACTCAGGTTAGGAGGGGACAGATTGATCCCATTCACCGTTAAGTGACCACCGTTAATGGTTTCCAGCCGATTAAAACATCGCAATAAGGTACTTTTTCCGCAGCCAGATGACCCAATCACGGCAACCACTTCACCCTGATTAATGTGACCGCTGATACCTTTTAGTACCTTCAACGGGCCAAAATTTTTCTCTACCTGGTCAAAAACAATTGCGGGCGCATCACTATTCATAACCTAAAGCCATTTTAATCTGGTGTTTTTAAACGCCTAGCTCACACTATCTCACGTTCTTGGTGGTACTCAAAAGCACACAACCTAAATTAACTTTTTTTAGCTAAGTTGCTTAAGCCTGGCATATTGTCTCAATTTATAGCCGATCTTCGCTAATAGTTTTATTGTAGTTTTTATCCCATTTGTTAGTTTGAAATAGGACATTTGGCTGCTAACAAGACAACCTATCAAGCTAAAGAATGAATGTTGCCAAATGATAAGGTTGCAGAATGAAAAATTAAGTTCTGTATCTTCGGATTCAAGTCGGTGACTTATCATGAGCAATTCTGATAAAGGTTGTTTTACATTTCATGAAACACCTTCCCTTACACTCGTGATGAATTGAACTTGAATCTAGATGTTGTTGATTCAACCGATGAATTGGACGTGTGCGCTGTATGGAGCACAACACTGATCCTTAAAGTCGTGTCTGAATAAGGAATATCTGAATCTACGAATAAGCCATCCGGAGAAATTAATTTATATGACGAGGTTGACTCGATCACGCTTTTTGCGCCAGTTTGTTTTAGGTCTTTTTAGCGTACTCTGCGTTGCGATCTTTGCTGCCTGCGGGTCGGGCAATCAAACCGCAGATTCGGGTTCTCCATCGGCTAGCCCCAGCGCTTCGGGGTCCTCAGCCTCTGCCGTTACGCTTAAAGTGGCCACCGAACCAGCCTTTCCCCCATTTGAATCGCAGGGCGACAACGGGACGTTGGTCGGATTTGACATTGATCTGATGAATGCCATTGGCGAAGCGGCTGGATTTACTGTGCAGTTTCAAAGCCTGCCCTTTGACGGCATTATTCCGTCTCTCCAGTCCGGCAACGTTGATGCAGCGATCAGCGCCATGACGATTACGGCTGAACGGGCTAAGACCGTTGCGTTTTCCCGCCCTTACTTTAAGGCAGGTTTGGCGATCGCCGTTCAAAACTCCACCAACGACATTACTTCGCTCGACAGCCTGAAAGGCAAGCGTATCGCCGCCCAGATTGGCACCACGGGAGCTACCGAAGCGGGCAAAATCGAAGGTGCTCAAGTCCGCACCTTTGACTCCGCACCTCTCGCGCTCCAAGAGCTTGCCAATGGCAACGTTGATGCGGTTATTAATGACGCTCCCGTGACGCTATACGCCATCAAGAGCGGCAATATTTCCGGACTCAAAGTCGTCGGGCAACTGGTTACCGAAGAGTTTTATGGCATCGCTCTACCGCAGGACTCAGCCAACCTGGAAAAGGTTAACTCTGGCCTAACCACTATCCTGGGCAATGGAAAATACGAGGAGATTTACCAGAAATGGTTTGGCGACAAAGCACCAACACTGCCTGAAAAAGCGCCGATCTAGGTAAGGCAGAAGGCAGTGGGCCGAGGAGTTTTTTGCTTTCTGGCTCCTGAATCCTAACTCCTGGCTCCTGCCTTCCCTCCTGCCTTGCCCCTGCCTCCTCCCTTCTGCCTTTCCCAAAAGCCTTTATCAAACCCCTTAACTAACGTGCTGCAATCCTTAGAAATCATCTTAGATGCTTTGCCCAACCTGATGTTGGGTGCCGTCGTTACCCTACAGCTAACGGCCATTTCAATCTTTCTGGGCATGATCGGTGGATCGTTGATTGGCATTTTTCGGCTATCCGCCTCCCGTGCCTTGAGTTTATCCGCGCGAATATATGTAGACTTCTTTCGGGGAACTCCGCTACTCGTTCAAATTTTTATGATTTACTTTGGTTTGCCTGCAATACTAAAGGGCGCAGGGATTCCATTCACGCTTAATCAGTGGACAGCCGCCGTGATTGCCTTAAGCCTCAATAGCGCGGCATATATCGCTGAAATTGTGCGGGCGGGCATCCAATCCATTGAGATCGGCCAGCGAGAAGCTTCTCAGTCCCTGGGGCTTGGCCCGGTACAAACCATGCGCTACGTCATTTTCCCCCAGGCGTTTCGCCGCATGATCCCGCCTCTGGGCAACGAATTCATCTCGATGCTGAAAGACACCAGTCTGGTTGCCGTGATCGGTTTCGAGGAACTGTTCCGGCGTGGTCAACTCGTAGTCGCACAAAACTACCGTGCTTTCGAGATTTATGCCTCTGTTGCGCTGGTATACCTGGCGTTGACCCTCCTCTCATCTCAGTTTTTTAGTTTTCTAGAACGTTGGATGAACCCAACGACGCGATCGCACCGTGCACCTTCTGTATCAACGGCTGATCTTTCCGCCGAGTGAAGTTGGGTGTTAGGTGTTGGGGAGTAACCCGTCGATCTGGTTGTTGAGTGAAATCACTGTATAGCGATCGCCACAGCACTTGACTCATCAAAATCCAGGGAGTGGGCTTCGCCCTCAAGTTATTGTCACTATAGCCATCTGAACTAGGGCCGGGGTGGAGGAACCCGTGGCTAGGGGCTGTGCCCCCAGAAACCCTGCCTTAGCCATCTCAACAGTTGCGATAGTTCAAAAAACAGTGCGCCCTGCTAGCAGGGCGCACTGTTTTTTGAGGGAGGTTATTTAGTTTAAGATGCCGAACCGCTAATACCTGTTTCGCCAACTCCGGAATTGAGCGATGCATCGGCAGCCTGCCGCTCTTTGTCTAATCGCCGTTTTCTCGCGTAGAGCTGAATAATCGCCGCCATAGCCACAACCAGCGCTAGGATGCCCCAGGCAGTAACATCGGTCGGCAAGCTATTCTTGAACACCGCCAGTAAGACAATAATGACTAAAAGCAAAGTAGGAGCTTCGTTCAGCCACCGCATCTGCTGACTACTGAGCGTAAACTTACCTGCCGCCATTTGCTTCATTAAGCGTCCGCAGTAGTGATGATAGCCAATGTTAGCGACGACAAAGGCAAGTTTGACGTGGAGCCAGGGTTCTCGAAGCAGATCAGGTGCGGTGACAAGGAGGGCGATCGCCATCAACACGGTTAACACCATTCCAGGGGTCGTAATCAGGTTATAGAGACGCTTCTCCATAATCTGATACTGCTGTTGAAGAATCGTCCTCGCAGGTTCCGGCTGTTCATTGGCTTCGACATGGTAGACAAATAGACGCACCAGGTAGAACAGTCCAGCAAACCAGACGACCACACCGATAATGTGAAATGCCTTAAACCAGAGATAATTCATCGGTCAGAATCCTCGACAGCACAGCCCTGATGATCTTACCAAGGGACTGTTTTGAGTTTTGAGTTTCGAATTTTAAGATTTAAATCAAACTCAAAACTTTTTCACGTCCCTCTGCAAAGACCATCTCTTTGAGGCGCACCCTAATTTTCAGCACCTAATATCCAACACCCAACACCTCCTAAACCGCGTGCTTAAACAGCGTATCCAGATAAACACGAGCGGCGCGGCGATAGCTGCGAGACGAGTCTGGGGTGTCGCTACTGCCGTTTTGCAGCAGAAATAGAGACAGTGCCGCACAGAAGACTCGATCCTGATCCCAATCAGGATGTGTCGTCAGATACCCTTGGAGCGATTCATGTAGTTCTTCGGGGATTTCGGCCAGGATGCTAACGGTTGCGTTCATGAAAACCTCTTGATTCGGGATAAATGAAGACAGCAAAACTTAGATACCACTTCACTTCTGCTCGGCTGTGATAACGTCCGGTTATTTCAAAGCACAGGCAAGATGGAAGACGAAGGGTATGTGGTTTGGTTGAAATTGCAGCCAAAACTTGCGCTAACTTGCGGTGAGCCACTCCTTAAGAATCTCTAAAAGCCACAGATCGTGAGCAATTCAGACATTCTTTGAGGGGTCAGGGCGAGGCGCTTGCATAGGTTGGTCGAATCATTGTGCGTCAGGAGGGGGTGGGGTTGTCAATGGCACCTAACATGAGGACAATCTTCAGGGAAAAAACAGGTTTACGAAAGAATGCAGGTTTCACCCCCATTTTATTTACATTCCTTTACATAAATAGGACTTTTATGAGAGGCGTGAGGCCCGATCCCGATATCCCCAATTAAGTCGGCTATTCCCCATGCCATCGTCTACCCCTGTGGATAACTTCAGATAAACTGTGGAAAACCTTGGGGTATCTGTGGAAAGAGTGTGGAATGCGTGGGGAAAAATACTCAAAAAAATAAGAATTGCAAACTGAGGAAAAAGTCAACGAATGATAGCCTTACTCAGCTATTCTCATTTTGAAACCGATTTCGATTTTGCGCGCCCGACGAGTATGCCAACCGAAATCAGTGGCCGTG
>DATNPS010000580.1:0-25332 GCA_036703095.1 Crinalium sp.
AGTTGTTTGTTTGAGAACCGCGCAGAGCGCGGTTCTCAAACAAACAACCGGGTTTTAAGCGATTGAAAATCGCTATATTTTTCATCCACTAAAACAACTGAAGTCTCAACTTGCCGATCTGGAATCGTCCAATATTTCTTGAGCAGATGGTTCTTTTCGTCTTCGTCAACCAAAGAAAACCCGTTCTTTTCATAAAAACGGATTGCCCAAGTGGCAGCTTTCCAGGTTCCAATCAAAATCGGTTTGGTGGAATCCTTGATCAGTTCTCTAAGTAGACATGTTCCGATGCCTTGATGTCGCTGATTCGTTCTGACATACGCATGACGAATTAACTCAACATCCGTCTTATCCTGAATTCCCATGACTCCAATGATTTCATGGTTATCGACATAACATGAAAATCTAACGCCATCCTCAATTTGGGCTTTGAGTTCTGCTTTGGTCATGTATGGCTCATGCCAGCGATCGGGCGGAATGACGCCTTTATAAGCAACTGCCGCATCGTTAATGACAGTGAAGATTGATTCAAAATCCTCATCAACACTATTTCGGATCATGGGATTCTCAATACCTTGAAAATTATGCGCAGCCTTCGATCCACATCACTTCGGGAAGTTTTCCGGCCCGGATCATAGTGACATTGCCCGTCGCATCGGTCTCAAAGACGATTCGATAGTTGCTATCGCCCGCATCTTTGGGCGTAAAGACCAGATAATGTCCCCCTTGCACATATTCATGGGGCATCACTTCAATCTGTCCAGGAAATAGTGCTTTAACCTGATCTTCTGTAGCACCGAGGCCCACACCGCTCCGAGTCGTCACCTGGCTGCCTTGCAACACATCGACTCTGGCAATCCGGCCATCGGTCACCATAAAGGCCACTTTTTCAGGATTATCTTTCGTTTGATAGTATTCGCAACCGGGAGAGCCACTGTCTCCGGCGGATATCAAAGGAGTTCCAGCCGCTTGAGATGCTTGGTCAACCGTCATCCCCACTCGCACTGGCCCCATGCCGTTGATGGTGACTTTCGAGTTTCCAGTCAGGCGTTCTGGCGTCGGTTCAGGGGTTGCTTGAGATGGCGTCGGAGACGGGGAACTGGCTGTTGGCTCCTGGGCAGATGGACTGGGCGAAGGAGAATTGCTCAAATCGAGTGGTGATGATACGGGTGACGGTGAAGCGGCGATCGGCACCTGAGCCTGCTGTTGAACCTCTTGATGTTTAATGGTGGCCGTTACCGCCCCGATGACAGCGGCGATCGCGATCGCGGTGGCCATGAACCAATAGGGTTGTTTTGTCATACACACATCTCCTTCACCGATGCTCTGGGCAGCGTGAACCAGAAGGTTGCTCCCGCTCCAGGAGAACTTTGGACCCCAATCTGGCCACCATGAGCCGTGATAATTTGCCGACAGAGATGCAATCCTACCCCCAAACCCGGCACGTATCGGGCGCGGCGTCCTTTGGCATAAAAGTCAAACAAACACCGACACTGTTTAGGATTCATCCCTACTCCATTATCTTGAACCATACAGCGAACGGTTTTTCCTTCTACGATCGCATCCAGAGTCAGGCTAATGCCGGGAGGATTATGTTTGAGGGCATTGCTGATGAGATTGCAGAACACTCGCGTTAGCTGCACGGAATCCGCGTTTACGGGCGGTAAATCTTCATCAATATAATTAATCAGCGTGACCTGATTCTTGTTCAACATCGGTTCCAAGTCAGCCAGGGAAGCTTTCACCAGTTGCGCCAAACTGACCGGTTGGCGACTCAGGTTAGCCACCTGTGCATCACTACAGGAGTGTGCCTCTAGCAAGGAATTGAGGAGGCTCATCTGGCGATCGCTGCCTTGCAGCATCCGTTCCAGCACGTATCGACTGACGGTAATTTTGTCGTCCGAATTCTTCAGCAAACTTTCCAGCACCATCGACGAACCAATCACCGGAGTTCGCAGGTCGTGCGTAACGGTATGCATAAAGTTTTGCAGTTCGCTACGAGACTGAAATTCGGCTCGCTGTAACCGTTCATACAAAAAAACAGCCAGGTCGCAAATCAAGCAAAACCAGAACAGGTAGAGCAAGATGGAACTGCTGTAAATCGGCTTATCTTGAATCGTAGTCAGGCCCAGAGCCGGATAGACCAGCAAATAATACCCGATCGCCCCAATCTGAGAGATCAGGTGGAGCCGCCATCGCACCGGGATTAACGCCGCCTGAGTAAGAAATACCAGCGACCAGCTCAACACATCTGGAAAGGGCAATCCCCAGGCTGTAGCAATAATTTGGGGCAAAAGCGTAATTGACCAGGACAGCCAGAGAAACAAAACAGCCGGATAACGGCGACCCACCCAGGTTTTCTGGACGATCAGGCACAGGATGAGCAGCGCACCCATGACACCGTTAATCCACCAAGACAAATCTTTCAAAATCTGGGGAACATCGGCTGTCTCTGGCAGGGGAGTAATCGTGTCGTACAGATCCCGCGCGACAAAGGTCAACAGGCAAAAAAACGCCAGCCACAAACAAAGGTACAGTCGATCCTGCAAAAAGCTATATTGCCACGCCTTGTATTCAACCGATTCAGGCGATGTTTTCAAGCCTTCTGATAGATTCCGGCACTTGCGGATCAATAAATCAGCGTTCTGCCAGACCATACCTCGTTTCCTCTCTGAAGTGCCATTCATCATAGGGTGAGTGTTTGAAGATAGTTCTCCGAACTGATGGGCACTGCCACAAGTCCGCTCTAGATATATAAATCAATCCGACCTATCTTCAACGCTACTCTGAGGGGCGTTTTCTTACCTTCCTCCGGATGAATCACCTGCGCTTCATCCATATGGGTGAGTCATTTGGGTACAACTGCACACGCCTACTCTGCGACCTGAAAACCAAGATACCCACGCGGTGTAATCATCCAGTCACTATACAGACGAGTGCTTTGATTACCAATTAATACAGTCGTAAGCATATCCACAGGCGCGTCGAGTAGTTGACCTAGCGTAGTGAGCGTAATCTGCTCATCCTCCCGATACGCCGATCGCACCAGAGCAACGGGCGTTTGGGGATCACGGTATTCCAGGAAAATCGTTTGGGCGATCGCAATTTGTTCGGTACGGGTTTGCGATCGCGGGTTATACAGGGCCACCACAAAATCAGCCTGAGCCGCAGCCATCAACCGTTTCTCGATCACCTCCCACGGTGTCAGCAGATTGCTCAGGCTAATCGCACAAAAATCATGCATCAGCGGTGCCCCCACCCGTGATGCCGAAGCCTGCAACGCCGTAATGCCCGGAAATACCTGAACCGCTGGCGTTTTGCCATCCCATCCCGACGATCGCAGTTCTTCCAGCACCAGGCCCGCCATCCCGTAGATGCCACAATCCCCAGAAGAGATTACCGCGACGGTCAACCCCCACTCGGCCAACTCGATCGATCGCTGTGCCCGCTGCCGCTCCTGAGTAATCGGCAATGCCTCAATAATTTGCCCCGGTTTCAGCAACGACCGAATCAGGTCGATATAGAGTGAATAGCCGATAACCACATCCGCCAGGGCGATCGCCGTTTGAGCGGCAGGTGTGATCTGGTCGAGGCTTCCCGGCCCGGTGCCCACCAACCACAGTTTTCCAGTACGACCTGTGTATTCGTGTTCAGACTGAGCGATCGCAACCGTTACGGCTCCAGGAAGGGCGTCATTTCGGACGATTTTTTTTGGAACACGGAGGGTGTGGGGTGTGGGGTGTGGAGTGTGGGATGTGGGGAAAGATTTGACTTCCCCATCTCCCCCATCTCCCCCATCTCCCTTGTCCCCCTTCTCCCCCTTCCCCCTGCCTTGGCTCGCTGCGAGGAAAGCAGCGGCCTCCGCAACGCTAGGGGTGCCTACTTCGGCTTCTACCGTTGCGGAGGGATTGGGGACAGAAACGGTGCGTAAGGTATCGGCGGGGAAACAGCGGAGCGGGAGGTTGCGATCGCGACACACCTCTAACAGCCCGACCTCATCGGCTTTTAAATCAATGGTAGCGATTCCGGCGATCGCCCCCTCTGCTAGATGATGAGCTTGCAGAACTTGTCGGATGGCCAAGTCGATCAGTTCCTTGGGAGTTCCTCGTTCACAACCGATGCCAATCCACAGGACACGAGGATGCCATTGAACTCGTGGCATCTCCGATTCCGGTGCAAATCGTCGCTGAATGGGGCTAATCCACACTCGCGCGATGGGTTTAGCAATCCCCTGATCTGCTGTATCGGGGTATTCTGGGAAGCCGAACTGGAAGGAATGATGGTCGGGCAGGTGAGACTGCCACAGCACACTACCCGCCTCTTGAATGACTTGAACAGGCTCCTGACGGGCGATCGCCGCACTCACTCCTGTCCAATCACCTGTGCCTCGATTCCAGCCAAACTTGAGGCCCAGCACATCGATCCCCGGCAAGCCTAGATGATTGCTAGCTCCAGTCAAAATAGGCTTGGCTCCGAGTTGGGAGGCGATCGCCTGAGCCAACCGATCGGCCCCTCCCTGATGCCCACCGCACAAACTGACTGCCACCGTTCCAGCGGCGTCTAATACCACAACAGCGGGATCAGTGGACTTATGCTGAAGCAGAGGAGCAATCAAACGCACGACTGCGCCTGTCGCAAGGCAAAAAACAAAACTTTGATAGCTATCCCACAACGAGGCCAAATGCTCTTTGAGAGACCCTTGATAGGTCTTCAGATTAGCCGGAACATCGGATTCGGAAAGCTGAGAGGCGATCGCATCCGGTACCCAAAGCGTCATCCCTTCAGCATTACATAAGGGATACAGGGTTTTTACTCCGGCTGGAGTCGTAGCGATCGCCGCGATGGGCTGAAATTCTTGGAACAACAAGGAAGACTCTGATCGGTAAAGAACAAAATTTGACCATCTTCCATTATCGTTTCAACAGGCAACTTCCTATGATTCAAGCAATACATCACATCGGGCTAAAAAACTTACGCTAACGTAAATTCGACAAACGCGCAAAAACGGGCCCATTGGGTGGCTGAAACGGCGCAATCGAATTCGCGTTAACTGAGATCTTGCACCTTTCTCAATAAGCGGGTTTGGGCGGCGCTACGCGTCGCCCAAACCCGAACTATTTGAAGGAGCGCCCCGCGTTCCTTCAAATGATGGAAGATCTGAGTTAATAGTCGTATGGATTCTTCGGTTGCGGAATTTCTTTGAGAGACTTGGCTAAAATCACCAGTTGTCGCTGACCGTTGAAGGTTTCTGTTGTCATCTGACCATCCACATGCAGCCAGGTGTCCGGCTTGTGTGGAGTCTGGCCGTCTCCCAACTTGACAGGCAAACCCACCGGATACACATCTGCCGCACAACAGGTAATCACAAACCGAGCCAATGTGAAGTAGCCTGCGGGCAAACCGGGCGTCTGAATCACAAATCCTTCTACGCTCGCTGTCTGTCCCTTATAGGCATCCGGCTCAGGATACACATTCAAAGTGCGAACCCAGTCAATCAGCGATCGCTCTTCTGGACGAGTCCCCCCTCGAAACGCCTGGGGTTGCGATCGCGTCATCGTCAATGTATCCGTCACGCCCCGATCTAAAGCAACCTGGCTGGCAAACGGTTGAGGCGTAAACTGCAACCCCACCAATGCAGCCACCAACAGCAAGCCACTGCTCCATCCTCTGGGCAACATCGAGAGATGCTGCATGGTTGGATAACCTTGCTGACGGCGTCGGCCAATCTGCAACAGTTGCCAAGCCTTCAAACTGCCCAAGAGCACCAAAAATATGCTGGTCACGTTGGGCAACCACATATAGTCGGGGTGCAACAAGATATTCATCTTGCCCGTCACCCAATACTTCAGCAGCAGGACACCCCAGGCCAAAATAGCCAGCACATCCAGCCACAATCGCCAGTCAGCCTGACCAGAACGGCGCGAACGAGGAGATGTAGGGTTGACAGTCATGTGATTGTCTCGCAGTGAAAGTTAAACGGGGTGCAGGGGGTTTTCCCTGGCTGTGCGTCCCTAGTCAGGGAAAACCCCTGTTTACAAGCTACCTGTGAACGCTATGAGCACTAACTGATATACAGGTTAATGAGTAGAGTTAACAGAAATACCATCTGAGCTGCGATCGCAAACAAATATACAATGGCTCGTCCCCTAAAAATAGAGAGCAGCAACGCAATATTCTTCAGATCGATCATTGGCCCAAACACCAGGAAGGACAGCAACGATCCAGTCGTAAAGGTAGAGGCAAACGACAGCGCAAAGAAAGAATCAACCGTGGAGCAAATCGAAACAATGCAGGCCAACGCCATCATTGCAATGATTGAAGTCACTTGTCCCTGTCCCAATCCCAGAATTACCTCACGTGGGACAGCCGTTTGCACTAAAGCAGCGATCGCCGTTCCAATCACCAGCACCCCGCCCAGTTCCCGCAGTTCTTGCACAATGTTGTCAAGCATGAGTTGAAGGCGGTCGCTCAGTGGCTTCGACAACACCGGATTGGGTGCCATCATGTCGGGCTGAAGTGCATTCACATCCAGTTTCATCGTTTGGCCGGGTTTGCCCAGTAAGAAGGTACCGGATTGCAGCAAGTCCGACCCATCAGACTCTTGAGAAGCTTGGGATTTACCCGATCGAGCCGGAACGGGCATCGCACGCGCTACCGCAGGTTGCATCAACGGACGCAAATCAGCCTGAGTACTAAAAATCCAGCCAATCAACGTTGCAATCAACAGCGAAAAGCCAACCCGCAAAAATACAAGCTCGGGCTGATCGCGAAACGCCGTATAGGTTGCCCAAAATACAATCGGATTTACGGTTGGAGCAGCTAGGAGAAACCCGATCGCCACCGAAGACGGCGCACCTTGCATCAGCAATCGGCGGGCAACCGGAACATTGCCGCACTCACATACCGGAAACAGAAACCCAATCATGCTCCCTGCCAGTGCCCCCAGCAACGGATTTTTAGGCACCATTGCAATTAGCCTGCGCTCATCCACAAACAGCAGTAGGGCACTCGAAAAGAAAACCCCCAGCAGCAAGAAGGGAATGGCTTCTACCAGCAAGCTAAAAAAGAGGGTTAGGGTATTTGAGACTTGATTCATGCGATCGCGATCGTCCTTAGAACACCAGGCAGACGTTAGCTCTACCGATGAGGATCTTGACAAGCCATTCTACCGGAATCGCATCAGGAATGTGGGTTTTATTTAATTTGTCAGCTATTCTCAGTAGGCAAATCAGTGGCCATGCAACCTCGCCTGCGGCGAGGTTGCATGGCCACTGATGGCGGGAATTTGCCAGTCATTCTCATTCTGAACCGATATTGTGAGGGAAGAGTAGAAGGAAGCAGGCAGGAGGCAGATCAGGGGAAGAAGGGGACAAGGGAGAGGGGAATGCAGCAATTCTCAGTATGCAATGAGTGGCAACGCAAGCCCGCCACAGGCGGGCTTGCGTTGCCACTCATTGCGGGTTTTGCACGCCCGTCGGGCGCGCAAAACCCGCAATAAGTTTCAAAATGAGAATTGCTGAGGGGAATGATGGGGATGATGGGGAAGTCAAGCCGCACCCAACACCCAACACCCCATTCCCCAACACCCAATCCCCATGCCGTATGATCAACAAGGGAGCGAGCTTTTGTGGTGGAGGGATAGGGTTATGCTTAGAGCAGCAGATATTATGACTCAAACGGTTGTTACCATTCGTGGGAGCGCGACTGTTGCAGAGGCCGTTGAGTTAATGAAAGAAACAGGCTTGCAGGCGCTCATTGTCGATCGCCGTCACGCTCAGGATGCTTATGGCATCGTTGCCGATACGGATGTTGTTTATAAAGTTGCCGCCCACGGCAAAGACCCGCAACAGGTGCGCGTATTTGAAATTATGACGAAGCCCTGTATCGTCGTGAATCCTGACTTGGGGGTGGAGTATGTAGCGCGACTGTTTGCCCAACATGGCATTGAGCGAGCACCCGTCATTCAGGGTGAGCTACTCGGCATTATTTCAATTACGGATATTTTAGTGCGGGGCGATTTTGTGGAAAGGCCCAAGGAAATCGTTCTAAATCAAAGTATTCAAGAAGCGGTAGAATACGCCCGTGCCATTTGTTCCGAGAAAGGGGCTGGGTCATTAGATTGTCTGACGGCTTGGGATGCAGTAGAAGAATTGCAAGCAGAAGCTGCCCATCAACGAGCCGATCGCCTATTTGGCAATATCACCTTTGGTCGGGGAGCTTTTGAACGCGATGGCTAACCCCTGCTCCTGATTCAAACTTGATTCGGCAAACCTTATTCGGCCAACTTGATTCGGCAAACCTTATTCGGATTGGTGCAGCACAAAATAGAGATCAACCGCCAGAATAGCAGGCAACAACATCGCTAGTGTCACGCTTAAATTTAGGGATTGCAGCGCGAAATAGTAAAAACCACCCCAAACGCTGACTGCAATACCAAGAGGAGTGGTTAAGAACTCCAGAAATTCCAGAAAATTTAGTAGCCACACCATAGTCTTTGGGCCAATCTCGCTATACTTTACCCTTCAAAAAACCGACCAAGTTTTCCAGAAACGAATGGCTTACTTTCGTGGGTTTCGCCTGTTGTTCTGCGTGAGGTTCAAACGCATCAACCTCTAGATGCAAACTCTCTTCTGGCATGGATGGCGTATGAGCTACAGGCATGGGAGGAGCTGCGGCAGGCAATTCCTCGGCTAAACCAACCAGAATCAACCGGAAAGCAACCTGCTGAGCCTTCTCAATCGGCAGGTTAAGCTGATCCGCGATCGCCTTCAACGACATCGTGCCATTCGTAAATTCCCAAATCTGCCACTCAACCTGATTCAGCCGCAGGTTAGGTTTGCCCTCAATCACACTGATCAGTGCCGAAGTCGGTTCAGGCAACTTGTCTTGTAACGCACTCCAATCCTTTAACGCCCGCAGACCCGCTAGAGTCACATCGGTTGCAGGCGCACTCAAGCCTGTCAGCTCCGCAACGGGGATGGGCGCTTTAGCATCAAATTGAAACCAGCCATCCTTCATTTCAAACAGCGCGCAGACCTGACGCATCACCTGGCTATAAAACAAGAGCTTGAGCTGCTCTGCTTGCAATACGCCCTGAGACTTTAAGCACAGCCCCATTGGTGTATCAGAGGCACACACTTGAGCCAGCCGAAATGCAGCGCGATCGCCCAACCATCCCCGTTGACTCATCAGGGTAGTTAAGCCCTGGTGATCAAGCGACTGGGCCGCTGCCACAATCCGCCCTTGAGTAAACCAGACATAATGATTGTCGTGCGAATCGGGTTGCGTCTTGGTCAGTCCGCAAATGGACAACAACCCGGTCTTCCGTCCCTGCTCCAGGACTTGAAAGATCTCTGCCAGTGAGAATTCGGCTAAATATCCTGTAATAGCCATATGTGTTGACCTCTAATGCCGATCGAAGGTTGTCTGAGTTGATGAGTCAAAACTTAACTCACAAGGCAGTCCTGCATTGATGCTTGCACGAGTGCAATAACCGCTTGCGCCACAGAGGCTGTTTCGTTTGCATTCACGCGAACGGTGGGAGGACGCTGTTCGTCAATAAAACCGAGCGCAATCAAAATGTTTTCTTCATCCCAACAGCCGGGACAATCTGTGTGAGTCAATCCAATGATCATTGGAACGGGCGATCGCCGCTTCATGAAGCTCAAAATACGACGAGCATTGCGAAACTCATGGGGACGATGGGCCGCCACTAACAGAATGTAAGCGTGGGCTTTGCGAATCAAAATGTCCCACATAAAATCAAATCGAGACTGTCCGGGCGTTCCATAAAGATGTAGCGCCATATCAGAACCAAATTGTAGACGTCCAAAGTCAAACGCGACGGTCGTCCGTTTTTTCAGCTCAGCCGTTTCGTCAGTGGCTCGGCGGTCTGTATCTACTACTTCAATTTCACTGACTGACCGGATAAAGGTAGACTTTCCGGCTCCTACAGGGCCAGTGACAACAAGGCGCATGATTTCCATTGGTCGTTGCTCAACAGAAAATTGAACGTTAACAAGTGGTGGTTTTGATTGAAAGCCAAAAGGGGTGGGGGGCCTCGCCCCCAGCCAGGGGTTCTACCCCTGCACCCCGTCCTAATTCAAATGTGGTGTTTAGGTAAGAATTCAAAAATTTTAGGACTCCCCAAACTGTTAACCACTGTGAACTAGATCAAAACAGACTTCAGTTCAGTTAAAGCTCGCTTGATTTCTAGCATCAATAGCCCTTGTTTAGCAGCATGATTGGCTAACACGAGGAATACAGCATCTTCACCACAGCTAGTCAAGATTCCATATCCCTTATCGCCTTCAACAAAGATGCGATCGACCGCACCTCTTGCCAATTCACCACCAATGCGCTCGCCTAGAGATAGCATGGCTGCCGACATAGCCGATACCCGCTCTTCATCCATTGCTCCGGGCAAACTGGCCGCTAGAGGCAAGCCATCGGGTGTAACTACTGCTGCGCCCTGAACATCATTGGTAGAGGTGACAAAGTTTTGCAGGATGCTACTGAGTTTTTCTGTGCTAATAGCCATGATTGAGGTTCCTCTTTTGATTTAATCAATTTGGGTTAGAAAATGTCGGACACGATGCAGAGCGTTCTTAAACACACGCACTTAACACACGCATGAGCGGAGTTAGCCTAAGATCTGGAATTCCACAACATCGTGAGTGCTGCCGCGCAGAACAGATTCAATTTGTTTGCCCCGCAGTCGCTTTCCAGTCACTTGCTCCAGGACTCCCTGGATAGCGCCTAGCGTGAACGTTAGGCAACGGCTCGATCCTTGGGCTTCACCAGACGAACAAACGGTTTCACGACAAAATACTTTGAACACAGAATCTTCTTCTGTAATTTTGTCGATAATGCAAAGGCGCGATCCGTCTTTTCCTAATGTTGTATTCAGCAGGGTCGTAATATCGTCTAAGCTGCTCTTGCTTCCCGCTAAGTTCAACTCTTCAGCGACCTTTCTGCCCCGTGCGCGTCCCGCTGAAATGAGAGCGATCGCGGCGGCTTTTTCTCCCAGCGCATCTTCGACACCCACCACAACTGCTTTAAAGCAAACAATGCTGCTGAAGTCACCCAGTTCGGGACGGAGGGGAGCAGCTGTAGCGAGGGTAGATATAGACATAATGAAACTCCGAATACGTAGAACAAGCGTTAACCAGGTGACGTTAGATCAGGCTAGATAGCCAAGGTGATGAATGCATTGTTTGTGGCAGGTTATCTAAGGCGAGTAATTAATGGTGAATCAATGAATAGCTCACCATTAATCACGCTATTTACATGACACCTGCACCAGAAACGATTAAGCGCTTGAACAACTTTTCAGTCCAACCTGTTTCTCTTAAAACAGCAGCTGAAGAAACTTCAATATATGCCTGTTCAATAAACGCTAAATCAATCATGCAAATTTTGCTGAGTGCTTCTTGCACAGCTTGCGATTTGCCATCTGAGTGCAGCCGCTTTCCCACTTCGTGAATGACAGTTGCCATAGCTGGAACAACATGTTGAGGGCCAATACCAATTTGCACATGCACCAAACCAATACGCCATCGGCGATCGGCATAGGCGTTCCCCCACGTATCCATACCTGTAAACATTTCATGAAACCACTGAACAAACGTCTCACGCAGCCGGTGAATTCGTCCTTCAGATGCATTCAAAATGGCGCTCATTTCTTCGTCACGCCCCATATAGGAGTAGAAGTGGTCAGCCATTTCTGACGCGATCTGTAATCCCCAATCTGCATTGTCTTGGAGAACTTTTTGATCATCAGACGTAAAGGCAAGGCGCTTGGCCATGCGAGACATAAACTCATGTGGTTCTAGAGCCATTAGCCTGCTTTCCTTAGTTTGTAGACAACTGGTTAACTAGCCTAGTTGTAACAATATGGGTTGCAGTTTTTTACCGAATGAATACCGACTTTTTAATGGATCTGTAGAGAGCAAAAGTTGTTTACAAGCATTTACAATTTCGTCCCAAGTCTGAGAATCGTTTTGTAAACGAAAATGTAGGGGATCAAGATAATGAAATATTTCTCAAGCAAATTAATAGCTTTTACTTTAAGTCTATCTACGGATATCAAAGAATCAGTTCATAGAAGAATCGGTCTATGCCGCTATATGAAAGGCTTTTAGTATTAGCCATACTGCTAACGCCTATTTATCTGATGAGGAATTGCTACGTTTTTCAATCTAAGTTAGTGTTTCGTAATTTAAAATTCGACATGCTTAGTCTGAAGAAACGTTAACCATCAGGGCTATAACGTCGGGGTAATTGCGTAAAAATGAGGGATGGGCGATCGCCGCTACGCTAAATCACGTATCTCGGCTCAGAAGTATAACTCAGTGAAACTACGAGAATAACCTAGCCTGCATTGCCCTGGTAATGTTCCATAGTGTTAACGACCCGCAGCTTGGCTGAACCACTGAGCTGAGGTGAGTGGATGCGCCAGAGCTGATCAAGCTGGTTGGCTGGCATAGTCAGGTAGAGAACATCCCCCATGGTTAAATTGGCCTCCAACAAATCCCACCCATGAATCGTCAGGTGGTTGGCTTCTAAATACAACGGCACAAAATCAGCCATCGTCGCGGCTTCCTTAACCCGCTTACCGTAAAACGGATGGCCAGGGGTAATAATGGTTGCCAGGGCAATCCACAGAATATCAGCGGTGAGACCATTGCCCAGCACACGCCCCCCCAGAGCTGCCGCCGCAAACGAAGGGGCTGCTAACTCTGCGGGACTGAGCACGGCTTCAAAGTCAAACACCTGTTGGGCTAGGGGAGCAAACTGAGGGTCTTGGTTTCTCACGATCACGGGCAATTTAGGCGCTAATCCCTTGGCCGTTAGCGCAATCTCCAAATTTGCCACATCGCTACTAGTCACGGCTAGCAGCGCTTCCGCCTGGTCAACATTGGCTGCCTGTAAGATAGCGGGTAAACTGGCATCTCCGTGAATCACTGGGATTTTGAGCGTATGCACAGCGCTCAGAAAGCGGTTGTCAGAATCCCGCTCAATGACCACCACATCACAGCCATTGGCGTGAAGCTGATTCACGATTTGAACGCCTACACCACCTAAGCCACAAACGATGTAGTGATGTCGCTGCGGAATGGGAGCGGTACGCCAGAGTTGGCGCAGGCGAGTTCCCAAAATCAAATCATTCAGCAGTGCATAGGAGATGCCGATCACGCCCGTCCCCACCAGCATCATGATGACGGTAAACATTTTGATGCTGGCGGGAGCATGTTCTGCAACCGTTTCGTTGCCGCCTGCCCCCGTAATCATACCGACTGAAAAGTAAAGGGCATCGACGATGGAAATTTGAAAATTAACGGCGGTGTAGGTGAGGGTGGCCGTCAGGATGGTGAATAGCAGTACGACCAACACGACTAGAGTAGGACGGACATGCTGCTGAAACTGGCGCAGCCGATCCCAAAAGGCCATGATTTTCTGCACAAATGGGCGGCGAAGCTTATGGATTTTGGGTTTCGTGGCAATGATGAGGCGATCGCCCTCCCGCAATGGCTGTTCTTGCACCACGGCAGATACCAGATCCATCTGACTATTGGCAGGCAGGTAGTAAATCAACATGCGATAGCGATCGTCCCAAAGGTCAGTTAGGGTTCGGCCTAACCAGGGGTGATCGGCGTCAATATATTCTGCATGGATCGGCCAGGTTTGCTGAAATAGGCGCAATTGGCCAATGGCACGATTTCCCATCGCAGCAAAGGCAAAGACTGGAGCCGCTAATGCAGCCACGCTCATGCTGACGTGATCTGGGAGGGTGTGGTCGAGGCGATCGCCCAAGCTGGCATTAAACAGCCGATCAATAATGCGAATTCGAGGATTTAACACTCGCGCTTGAGTCAGCACGGCTAGATTCAAAGCATCGTCGCTGGTAGCCAGAACCAGCGTATGAGCCTCTTTGACTCTGGCTTGTAGAAGAGTGGTGGGCGATCGCAAATCACCCACGACCACATGATCCCCATCATTCGTGGGAGGTTTAGTTGTGATGCCGATGACATCTGCGCCTTGCTGCTTTAACAGTGAGAAAATCTTGTATCCAGTACGACCTAAACCGCAAACGATAATCAGGGGCTTCATAGATCCACATGCATTCACACCCCATTGTTTTGCAGCCCCTTATGAAGAACTGTAGCTGAGAACACTTCGCAACAAAACGTGAATTCAATCAGCACATCCCTAAGAATCGTGGATTTAATAAAACCCAAAACTTAATGTTTGAAAGCGCGACTGAGCCGCGCTTTCAAACATTAAGTTTTGGGTTTTAATTTGTTCGCCAGCTAAGGCTGGAAAAAGATGTCGTAGAGAGACAGCAAGATTTCGACGACAATCAAAACAACGACATACCACTCGACCCGCAGTCCACTATTGTGTTGCAGCAAATCTAGAACGGTTTCGGCAGTGCGCGAAATCAAATCTAGCTTACGTTCGAGTGCAGAATGCCGTTCTCGGATTTCGTATTCATCTTCTAGTCGAAGATACAACCGCTCTAGGTGGGGTAAATCCCATAACAGCTCAGGTTTATCAATAATTTCGACCCGACCCACAATTTTGTGCTGAATAGATAAAGTCGTACCCAACTGACGCAGTAGCTCTTTACCCCAGCGTTCATTTTTGGTTGTGCGCTGAAGCCCTGCGGCAAATGGTTCAATTTGATCAAAAACGCCCGCTGTGCCTGCTTCGTAATGCGCTAGAACTACACTTTTAGCGAGCACGTCTGCCACAATTTGCAGGTACTCGGTGCTAAATTCTTGAATCCAGATGGTGCCATTCTCTACTCGACCTGCGGCGGCTGATTCCAGACTGAGTTCCGCTTCTTCCGTTTCTGGAGCGGCAAAGGGTTCAACGATGAGCGGTTTGAGATAGGTCAGGAACGAGACTTCTTCAACTGGCCCAAGGCCAAATAGGACAACCACACCATAGCGGAACAGTACGGCACAACCATGTTCACCTGCTGTCACGACGAGAGGCATTTTAGCCAAACATTCTACTTTCTCTAAGTCTCGCAGGTCGAGTCGTTCACCCAAAAATAGAGCACGACAGCGTACAGTATATCTATCTGTAAAGAGTAGTTTCTGCATAATTCAATTATGATATGCCTGCTCTGGTCAAACAGCGCAGTTCACTACTCAACTCAAGTGGGGGGCTGATAGTAATCGCTGGATTTAATATCCCCAATTATAGTTCTGTCTTTATTGATGCAGCCCGGTCTTTTAGTATATTGGCAAACTCGCGCCCACAAGACTGCTCTCGTTCCCGGTGGCCCTGAAGAGAAGATGACGCGATCGCCCGTGACCAACGGTATAATCTTGACGCTACAAACCGGACAAACTTGAACCCCACTTTCAGGCATAGATGTCACCAGCTCTGATAGTTTTCGATTGTATACCGAATTACCTTTGTTAAGGCAATTTCGGTAACACAATATCAGCTGCATTGTGCGTGCCTGATACTATTCTGAACAATTTCTGGGGTGTATTCATTGTTTATAGAGACGTGCCAGTGGCATGTCTCTACAGGGATATCTGTGGCGATCAAAATCGATATTCGGATGAAATCGCGGCAGGCTGCGCCTCGCCATTTTTTTTACACTAAAAATTCTCGGATATATTGGTTCACCAATTGGGGACGTTCTTGCTGCACCCAGTGGCTACAGTTGGGGATATAGCGAATTTGTAAGTCTTTAACGTAAGCGTCGGTATCGTAGGTCAGTTCTTTGCCAAGCGCGACATCATTTTCGCCCCAAATCATAAGGGTTGGAACGTTGAGTATCCCCCATTGATGACCAATAATTCCTTGCTGAAACAGGTTGCGGTAATAGTTCAGCATGGCGGTTAACGCGCCTCGTTTGGAGGCTGCCGTTTTGTAAGCATCGATATCGTCTGCGGTAAAGGCTGTTTTATCGACCGCCATTCCGGTGAGGGATTTGGCGATCGCCTCATAGTCATTCCACTGCAACAGGGCTTCGGGCAACAGGGGCAGTTGAAACAAGAAGATGTAAGAACTGCGAAGGAGTTGCTGAGGAGTCAGTAGCCCTTGGGCAAATTTGGCGGGATGGGGCAGGTTTAATACAATCAGGCGATCGATTAACTGAGGATAGGTATAAGCGGCATTCCAGGCAATCATGCCGCCCCAATCGTGGCCGACCAAAATGCAGCGATCGTATCCCAATCCACGAATCACGCCTTCTACATCTCGCACGAGTTCTGGCATTGCATAGGCTGACTTCTCGGCAGGTTTATCGCTATCGTTGTAGCCTCGCAGATCTAGCGCCACAACCTTATGGTCTTTCGCAAATTCGGGAATTTGATGCCTCCAGGAATACCAGAATTCTGGAAAGCCATGCAGCATGAGCATTAACGGGCCTTCTCCCTGCGTGACGTAGTGGAGATTCACTCCATTAACTGTCATAGACTCATGACGCCAGGTAGCCTCTTGAAGTTGCATAGTGGGTGTAGAGGGGGATGTGGGGTGTTAGGTGTGGGGTATTGGGGACAGAGTAGGAGGGGAATTGAATGATTACAACCTGCTGTTTATCTAGTTGATATCTGGGGCTGCATAGATCCGCCAAAGGTTTCTAGAATGGCGTCAGGGATGGCTTTTGGTCGCATGGTTGCCAAATCGACCCATACCCATAGAGCTTCTGCGGTGACTAGCAGATCGTTTTCGCCCTGTTTGCGAATTTCATACTGGCGAATGGCGCGGGGGCCACGCATCTCTGACAGCCAGGTGCTAATGGCAAGACTGTCTCCGGCGATCGCCGACCGCAAATATTCAAGCTGAATTCGCCGCATCACAAAGGTGCCGCCCAACTCTTGATAGCGAACCGGAGTAAAGCCTAGCTGTTCCGAATGCTCGATCGCAGCATGTTCCAAATAATGCTGATAGATCGCATTATTTACATGGCCCAGCGTATCCATTTCGTAATGGCGAACCCTTAGATAAGTTGTAAATAACTGCATTCTGCATCTTTGAAGATGATCATCGTCATCCTATCGGGAGTGGGAGTTATTCACGTCAGCCAAGGGATAGGTGTTGGGTGTTGGGTGTTGGGTAGGAAAAGGATGGGGAAGGTGGGGAGGATGGGGAAGGTGGGGAGGATGGGGAAGTTATTTCTCCCCTATCTCCCCTATCTCCCTTGTCCCCCTTCTGACTCCTGACTCCTGGCTCCTGACTCCTACCGAAAACCTGGCTTCGAAAGCATTCCCCACATCCTGTTATAGGGATGTACCTGGTGTACAGCTTGTCCATTGCGGTAAATAGGTCTGCCTTCGTTGGCCCACTGGAAAATTGAGCCTTCCAGGTTCCAGACACGGGTGTAGCCTGCTTGCTTGAGTTTGCGGGCGATCGCCGCTGATCGATATCCCACAGAGCAATAGGTGACGATGGGCGTATCCCGGTCTAGGTCTTTTAAGAACGGCATCTGATCAATTGGAGAGCGTAATTTCGGATCAAGCCGCTGCGCGTGGGCAAGGTGGCTAACGGCAAATTCTTCGGCAGTGCGGGTATCCAGTAAGAGGGGCGGGTTTGGATTGGGCGATTCCAGCCAGTGCGCCAGGTTGGCCGTTGAGATGGGAGTGACATCAGGGAACTCAAATCGAATTATCTTATTGAGAACTGACCAACTGAGCTGACGCAAACCGTGAATCATATCAATGTCGATCCCTGGGATGAATTGCTGCACCGCTATGTAAACGCTGAGGGGCGGGTGAACTACCGTGATTGGACGCGTGAATCGCGATCGCCACTCCTGCAATGGCTAGAGGATATTAGTAACCTAGATATCGAGCGCTATTCCAATTCTGATGAACGGCTGGCGCTTTGGATCAATCTCTACAATGCGTTAACCATCGCTCAGGTGCTCGATCGCTATCCGATTCCCTCCATTCGTCCTACGATTTTGGGAGTGCCAAACTGGATTGGATTTTTTCGGTTCTTTAGCCGCTCTGTTTATCGGCTGGGCGATCGCGCTTTCAGCTTAGGCAAGATTGAACACGATATTTTGCGACGGGAGTTCCGCGATCCCCGGATTCACTTTGCATTGGTCTGCGCGTCGATCGGCTGTCCGCTACTTCGAAATCAAGCGTATCGGGCTGAGATAGTACACGACCAGTTGGCAGAAGATGCGCGGCGCTTTATTCGTAATCCAGACAAGGTGCATTACAACGCTGAAACGGGCGTATTGTATTGCAGCAAAATTTTCAAATGGTATCGTCAAGACTTTCTCAGCGTTGCACCTTCCATTCCGGATTACATCAACGCTTACCTTGAGCCTTCAGACTTCATTCCTGCTGAAACACCAATTCGATATTTACCGTATGACTGGAGCTTGAATGAACAGAATTAAGGCAAAACCTTCCCCACATCCTCCTGACTCCTGACTCCTGACTCCTGACTCCTGACTCCTAGCTCCTGCCTTCTGCCTCCTGCCCTTATGTACTATCGAATTTCGTCGTAAACCTGCTTCAACAAGGTTGCCGGAACGCCGACCCCCCAGAGCAGACCCACATATGCATAAATGGCAGTCGCTTTGAGCGCTCCCCATTTGGCAACACGGCGATCGCTCGATTGCACCACTCGATTAACCTGACAAATTCGACCCCGTTTCACCAATTTAAGACACAGATCCGCTTCTTCCATGATCGGCAGGGCCGGATCAAAGCCACCGCAGTCCCAAAAGTCATGCCGACGGCAAAACATGACCTGATCGCCAAAGAGCAACCGCATTCCTTTCAAGAAGAAGAGATGAGGACGAAATAACAGCGGCGCGTAATAGGTTTTTAGGAAATTATGCAGCGAAATTCCCCAACGCGTTGTTTCTGGGCCTGTCATCAGCGAAATGAAGCCACCACAGGCGATTTTAGGATTTGCTAAGGTTTTGTCGATTACGGATACCAAATCATCGGGAACCAGCGTATCGGCGTGGAGAAAGCAGAGGATATCCCCCGTCGCGAATGCTGCGCCCTGATTGAGTTGGAGCGATCGCCCCCGTTGCTTGGCCAACAGCACATGTACGGCTGTCGTATCCTCCATCGTTTGGCAAAAATTCTCTACAATCGCCAACGTTTCATCAGAACTGCCCCCATCTACTACTACAATTTCTTGTGCGGGGGGATTGAGAACACTCAAACAGCGGAGAGTTCGCCCCAAGCAACCAGCTTCATTTAGCGTAGGGATGACAATGGAAACGCGCGACATCACAGTACAGCACAGAATTGAAAATTCGGTTTGATTGGATTGGCCATCTTGAGAGGGAAGCAATCCCATCAGCTAGCGCCTACGTTTCACCTTACCCTTTATCCACCATTTGACGCATCTACATCGCAACAGACGTTAGGAGAGTATTGGATTTAACATGAGTCGGCTGCTCTATGAACATTCCGTGTCTTATGAAGGACATTTGATCATTCCGTTTGTCTATGGAACGATTGACAGTCAAACAATTTATTCCTATAAGCTGCTGTCAGAGCTGGGACATAATGGCGAGCTTCATAAGTTAGAAAATCCGGCTGGAATGTACGCCAATAGCCTGAATGGCATTATCGATATTGCTGAAGAACATCTCGAATACCACTCCGATGTTGACAGTAAACAGGACTATTTCAGGAATCGCTACACCTATCAAAACAATTTGATTATTGTTTTAGAACAGGCTGGGAAATTCTTTTACGATCACTATCCACCGAATGAGCTAAACAACCTTGCGGCACCTAAACTCTTTGACACAGAGCGCAAATGCCTGGATTGGATTAAACAAGGTCTCGATCGCAACTCTCCAAATCCATCCATTGAGATGCCGTAATCGCTATGCCCACTCCATCGTTGCAAGCTGGCCTGAGCCAACTGATTGAACCCGCCTCCATTGCTCTGGCACAGAGCATCCAACAGGCCGCGATCGCCACACCTCTCAGCCCAGAGGCGATCGCCACCACCTACGTCCGACAGGGAACTGGAGGCACACCGCTGCTGTTGCTACACGGGTTTGACAGTTCGGTTCTCGAATTTCGTCGCCTTCTGCCCAAATTGGCTGAACGCCACGAGACGTGGGCCGTTGACTTACTGGGATTTGGGTTTACAGCCCGTCCTGCTAGATTGGCGCTCAGTCCTGACGCGATTAAAACCCATCTTTATTACGTCTGGAAAACGTTAATCGCACAGCCGATGGTGCTGGTCGGGGCATCTATGGGCGGAGCGGCGGCGATCGACTTTGCGCTGACCTATCCGCAAGCCGTCAAAGCGCTGGTTCTAATTGACAGTGCGGGATTTACGGTTGGCCCCGCATTAGGGAAATATTTGTTTCCACCGTTGGGCTATTTTGCGACATCGTTTCTCGCCAGTCCCAAGGTGCGGCAAAGCATTAGCGAGAAAGCCTATCACGACCCTAGCTTCGCGTCTCTGGATGCTCGCCTCTGTACGTCGCTTCACCTGAATGAATCCGGATGGCAGCAAGCCTTAATTTCCTTCACCCAAAGTGGTGGCTATCCGTCCTTTAAGCCAAAACTGGCCCAGTTGGAGACTCAAACTCTGATTCTGTGGGGGGAATCCGATCGCATTTTAGGAACGGCTGATGCAACCCGATTTGAGCAGGCGATCGCCCACAGTCAACTGATCTGGATTAAACATTGCGGCCATGTTCCCCATTTAGAACAATCACAGACCACCGCCGATCACATTCTGGAATTCATCCAGCGTATAGCCTAATCCAACCGTGAATTTGATAGCCCAAGGTTGCGTGCGCGACGCGCACACAACCTTGGGCTTTTAGGGTTGTTCGCGATGCGCAATCCCCCTAAAAGCCCATGCGCCGAACTCACGTTAATCTTAGAATCGATGCCCAATGCCCACCTGCACTCTGAGCGGGCTACCATCGAGGGCGCGTTGAGTATCGGGTCTAAAGCGGACATTGCCATAAATCACAAATTCTTGCCCTACAGCGGCTTCTGCTCCGGCGTTTAGCACAAGACCATTGCGATCGCCACCTAATGCAGCGGTTCCCTGTTTTTCCACAAAGGTGTATCCCGCTCCGGCATACACATTCGCGCGATCGCCCACCGGAAAGTCATAGGAAAACATGGGCGTCACGGCGCGGCGTTGTTCTCCCAAATCAACGGCTCCGCGAATGGAAATGCGCGAATTGGGCAAATCTAACCGTCCCTGGAGCTGCCGACTGGTTAACTGGCTAGCTGTATTTGCAGCAGGGCTACTTGTTCCACTCTGGCTAGCAGACTGGCCCAGCGTTTGATTCAAGAGCCACGCATTCGGATCTCCAGATTGTAATAGCTCTTGCAGTCCCTGGTTAGCCTCATTAGCATCCACCGCAACACCAAAATAACTGCCCTCCAACCCTGGATCTGCCATTGCCGACGGAGCCAGCAAAAGAGTACTGAAAATGCCGAGAAGAGAGGGAGCGATCGCCCATTTAGCCAAACGAACGGTAGAAGCACAGTGCAGAGAGGAGCGCATTTTGAGTCGCCGTAATAGAACTAGCCGATTATGGCTACAGAATGGCGATCGCGCCTTCCGGGAATTCTCTTAACGTGAGTCTCCAACAAGGGGGGTAGTAGTGCAGCGCACTACTACCCCCCTTGGGAAAACGAAAAGAAAACACGTTTTCTTAGAAATTCGATAGCGCCATTTCGCCGCTCGACGGGTGGCGATTAGGAAAATACCTACCGTTGGATCAGGTGTAGAAGATGTGTTAGTATCCAACTTACTCTTAATTATCGGTAAATCGATTGAATTACCGTATTTTACTTGTGACTTAAACTATGAGCCTCTCACTCTCCTCTCCAGCGGCCATTGAGATCAATCCACCGTCGGTCAACGTTCAATCCTTTGACTGTCGATCGCTCGTACCGTTAAAGTCCGGTTATCTATGGAAGATTGAGGCAGGCATTGCTCGTACCATGACCTGGCTAGAAGATGGTACCGTTCTCGCCCTTGGTCTATGGGGGCCAGGAGATGTGGTCGGCAGTGCTTTAACAAAGGTTGACCCTTATCAGGTGGAATGTTTGACGAAAGTAAACGCCGTTTTAATTTCCGCCAGCCAGCTCGATCAACTGTCAGATTTTGTGTTGACCTATGCCCAGCGTTCCGAAGAACTGATGGTCATTCGGGGCTATAAAAGAGCCGATATTATGTTGCTCAAACTATTAAGCTGGTTGTCTAAACGCTTTGGCCGCGAGGTAGACCAGGGCCGTCTCATCGACCTCCGTCTAACGCATCAGGACTTGTCTGAACTGCTGGGCATCACACGCGTGACCATCACTCGTGTTCTCAGCCAGCTAGAGCAGCAAGGCTATATTCAACGGCTCTCTCTTCAACGCATCGTGCTCCAGCAAGAAGAATTCTGGCATTACGAGATTTAGGAGATTAGGAGTCAGGAGTCAGGAGTCAGGAGTCAGGAGTCAGAAGGACAAGGGGGAAAGAAGGTGAGGTGTTAGGCGGGTGTGGGGTGTTTTTTAATCTTCTCCATCTTCCCCATCCTCCCCATCTCCCCCATTCTCCTCCTCTGCCCTACATCCCACACCCCATCCCCTACGCCCAATCTCCCCTATCCGTATCTCTCTATACAACCTGAACAGACATGGCTTGATTTACTTGAGTGCAAAATCTCTAGAGGTCATGGCATGGTTTCGACACTGTCGAGAGATCGATCGCTGGCTGAAGTGGCCAATGAACTAAATCTTGATTTTTTCCTGGTTTCCTACACCGACCTTTTGGGAGGAACCCGTGCCAAGCTGGTGCCCGCTGCCAAGATTGACGCTGTAGAGTCGGATGGAGCCTTTTTCGCCCCATTTGCTTCAAACCTCGGATTAGGGCCAGATGCTCACGACATTGCCGCCATCCCTGATCCCAGTTCGTTAATTGTGTTGCCCTGGCAACCCAATGTGGGCTGGCTGGCCAGTGATGCCTATCTGGATGGCAAGCCATATGAAGCATCTCCTAGAGTCATCTTCAAGCACGTTCTCAAGCAGTGTGAAGCGCTGGGCTATAGCTATAAAACCGGGGTCGAGGCCGAATTCTTTTTGCTGAAAAAGACGGAGGCCGGATACCAGATTGCCGATTCGCTCGATACGGCAACTCGGCCTTGCTACGACCAGATGAATTTGATGCGGCAGTTCGAATTTATCTCCACCGTCGTGCGATACATCGAAGGGTTGGGATGGGAACCTTACCAATGCGACCACGAAGATGCTAATGGCCAGTTTGAGATTAACTGGACGTTTAACGATGCCCTTGTTACCGCCGATCGCCATGTTTTCTTCAAATACATGGTCAAAACGCTAGCTGAACAGCGGGGATTAACGGCCACCTTCATGCCCAAACCCTTTATGCACCTGACCGGAAACGGGGCACACATCCACATGAGCCTGTGGAATAACGGCAGCAATGCGTTTGCGGATTCTGCGGATGAGATGGGATTGTCAGCGATCGCCTACGAATTTCTGGCAGGTGTCCTCGGTCATGCTCGCGGTCTCTCTGCCCTGTGTAGCCCAACCGTTACCTCCTACAAACGGCTTTCCGCCAGCACCAGTGCCTCTGGTAGCACATGGGCACCGCACTATATTTCCTACGGCGGCAACAACCGCACCCACATGGTTCGCATCCCGGAAGGGGGGCGGTTTGAATGTCGCTTAGTGGACGGATCAGCCAACCTTTATCTGGCGCAGGCTGGCCTTTTAGCGGCTGGATTGGAAGGTCTTAACCAGCATTTGCAACCGGGACAACGGCTCGACGAAAACATGTTCGTGCGCGGCTCAGAATTTCCCAATCTCCAGACGCTACCCACCAGCCTCCTGGAAGCCTTGATGGCGCTTCAGGATGACAGCCTGATGATGGGCACGCTGGGCGATGCTGCTAAGATTTTCCTGGACTTTAAGTACCAGGAATGGAACCACTACAATTCAGCGATTACGCCCTGGGAGATGGAGCAGTATATCAATTGTTGAGGAGCCAGAATTCAGGAGTCAGGAGTCAGGAGAGGTGGGGAGATAGGGGAGATGGGGAAGATAGGGGAGGAAAGAATGGGAGAGATAGTAACGTTTTGCTCACTGCACTGGAGTCTCATTTCTAGCTCTTTTATGATGACATCAGGAAAAATTCTGGCTCCTGACTCCTGACTTCTGGTTCCTAGATTCTGGCTCCTGACTCCTGGCTTCTGACTCCTGACTTCTTCTCATCCGGTGCTACCCATGTCCTTATCCTCTATTAGCGCGATCGCCAAAAAAGATTTTTTTACCAGTCTGGGCGTTTGGATGGCGTTGGAAATGATTTGTTTCGCGGTTTTGCCATTGGTGGGGTTGACTCGACCGGAAAGCAAATTGCAGGGATGGTTTTACGCGAGTTTTCCAATGGGAATTGGCGGTGCGCTATTGATTGGCTTTAGTTCCTGGTTTATTGCCAGTTCCATCCGCCAGAGTAAAGGATTTTTCAGAGCTGTAAGAGTATTACTGGGAGAGCTTTTGAGTCTGCTGGGTGTGGCGGCGATCGCTTATCCCATCTTCGTCGGCAGCATGGAATTGTTCAAAACATTGTTTACCAAGCTTTAGATTTGATGTTTAACTTTGCGGACGCGACGCGCCCGCAAAGTTAAACATCAGAGTTACATCAAAATTCCTTTAGTAGGTTTGTAGACTCATTTCCCTGGCTGGCAATCATCACCGGATCTTGGTATAGCGGCACTGTGAACGTTACCGTCGAGCCAAGCCCTTCACCCATGCTGTAGAAGTTCACCACGCCGCCCATTGCTTCTACCAGCTTTTGGGAAATAGCAAGCCCCAAGCCCGTTCCACCATACTGGCGAGTTCTAGACCCGTCCACCTGGCTAAACGACTGAAATAATTTGTCCTGCTTCTCTAGAGAAACCCCAATACCCGTGTCGGCAACGCTGATCTTGATCATGCCAGGACGCTCCTGACTGTTGACGATCACCTTCTTCTGCAACACCTCGGCGCTAATCGTGATACCGCCCTCATGCGTAAACTTGATGGCATTCCCTACCAGATTCAGCATGACCTGCAACAGCCGTTGATAGTTGCCATACAAAATCACAGCATCGCGAGTAGCAGGCGTGCGCAGATCAAAACTCAAGTGCTTCTGATGAGCCTGGGGTCGCGTAAATTTCTCGACATCCCCAAACAGGTCATTCAGCATTACTGGATCAAGGTCGAGCGGCATTTTGCCAGCTTCGATTCGCGCAATATCCAGGATGTCATTGATAATGCCGAGCAAGTGAACGGCAGATCGATACGCTTCCTCAATGAATTCACTCTGCTCTGCCGGGTCATCGGCCATGCCGTC
>DATNPS010000019.1:0-19992 GCA_036703095.1 Crinalium sp.
GTCAAACAAATTGGAGCACGCATCAAATTGTCTGGGGCACAGTGGAAAGCAGGAAACGTTCCTCAAGTTCTGCTTCACCGTTGTGCCTATCTCAATGGGCAATTCTCAAACTGAGACTTGCAAGACTGGGATGCACCCCAAAAAACTTTCCGTCAAAGCCAGCAGCCGCGAAGAATTGGAAGCTGCTATTAAAGCGGCTCAAGATTTTGTCAATTCGTAGGATTCAGCATACATGGCGAAAGTAGCGCTGCTAATTGGAGTGGGTGACTATGACGGCGGGTTGCCATCTTTACCAGGAACTCAAGCTGATCTTCAAACTATGCAGCGAGTGTTGCAAAAACCGGATGTGGGTGGGTTTGATGTCGTTGATCTGTTGCCCAACCCAGACTTGCCTACAATGCAACTGGCGATCGAAAAATTGTTTAGTGAAAACCGCAGCAAAGACGACCTGATTCTGCTCTATTTCTCCGGTCATGGCGTGCGCGACGATAACGGTGCGCTTTACTTTGCCACTCGCGCTACCAAAAAAAATCAGCAGGGCCGAATCTTTACCAGCACAGCCGTTCCAGCCGCCTTCATTCAAACCTGCATGAGTCAAAGTCGCTCCAAACGGCAGGTTTTGATTTTGGACTGCTGCTTTAGCGGAGCCTTTGCCAATGACATGACCGCCAAGCAAGCCGATGCAGCCGTAGATGTTAAGACCCAGCTTGGCGGTGAAGGCCGAGCCGTGTTGACCTCCTCAATTGCCACCCAGCTTTCCTATGAAGAACGGGGAGCCAGCATTTACACGCGCTATCTGGTGCAAGGATTGGAAACGGGAGCGGCAGACCGCGATAGCAACGGTCAAATTACCATTGATGAGCTGCACGAATACGCCAGAGACAAGGTGCAGGAAGCGGCTCCTACCATGCAGCCCGAAATTTACGCGGTGCGGGAAGGCTACAAGATTCTGATTGCCCGCGCTCCCCAATGTGAACCCAAACTAATTTATCGCAAAGAACTGGAGGAACGCACCAAACTCAAACAGGGCAAGCTTTCTCCCATTGACCGACGAGCCTTCAAAATTCGCTGCCAAGAGTTGGAGCTATCGCCTGACGACGCGGAGCAGATCGCGAATGAGGTATTGCAACCTTATGAAGTATTCTGGGAAAAACTGCGTGAGTTTGAACAGGCGATCAAAGAAACCCTTGACTATGACCCCAATTTTGGTGCTGATAGTCTAGAGGATTTGCAATATCTCCAGCGGGTGCTGAAACTGCGGGATGAAGATGTGGAACCCATTGCAGTAAAGCTGTTGGGTCAACCTCTTCAATCATCCGAAACCACGCCGATCTAAAACCCACAGTCCCACCCCGATTCGGCGACCTATTTTGAATTTGACATAATCACAGTCAACGCTGAGGGTAAAGAGAAAAACCGCAGTCGCGGACGTGCTGAATATATCGCGGAAGACTTGGGTAATGGCGTAACGCTGGAGATGGTCAAAATTCCAGCGGGTGAGTTTTTGATGGGAGCTGCTGCCAATGAGGAAGGTGCATCCGACGATGAAACCCCTCAACATCCCGTGAAAGTGCCAGAATTTTGGATGGGCAAATTCGCGGTTACGCAGGCTCAGTGGAGCCAGGTTGCGGGATTGCCTGAGGTCAAACTTGATCTCGATCCTGATCCATCCTACTTTAAAGGGGCAAAGCGTCCGGTCGAGCAAGTGTCGTGGGATGAGGCTGTCGAGTTTTGCGATCGCCTCTCTCGTAAAACGGGCAAACCTTATCGCCTGCCCACTGAAGCCGAATGGGAATATGCCTGTCGTGCCGGAACTACCAAGCCATTCCATTTTGGAGAAACGATTACCTCTGAGTTGGTGAACTGCGATGGCAGTTCACCCTATGGCAACGCACCAGAAAGCGAATATCGAGAGCAAACAACTGATGTAGGTAGCTTTCCCGCCAATGCCTTTGGGCTTTACGACATGCACGGCAATGTTTGGGAGTGGTGTGCTGATCAATGGTACAACAGCTATGCCGACAAGCCAGAAACGTTAAAACAAAATGGGGCGATCGCCTGGACAGAGGAAACAACGGGCATGGCTCCAAAATCTGACGAAGCAAATTACCGCCTGCTGCGCGGCGGTTCGTGGATCAGCCTTCCGTGGTTCTGCCGCTCTGCTAATCGCGACTGGTTCGCGCGCGACTATCGTGACGACGCCTTCGGTTTTCGGGTGGTTTGTTTGGTTTCGAGGACTTCTTAACTCTTTATACTTTCTCCCTATTTCACTCTACAGTCTTACTCTATATTACTCTCTTGATCGCGCAAAGCGCGATCAATTTTTTAAGCTTTTCAGGATTCTTAAAGTTCTATGAATGAATTGCCAATTGTTCAGAAAACCTATGATTTGATTAAATGGTACGTTCCTATCCTAAATCGTTTACCGAAAGATCATAAATTCAATTTGGGTGACAGAATTATCGATAAACTGTATGATTTCCTCGATCAGCTAATCGTTGCTCAATACACCAAAGAAAAGTTAATTATTCTGGAGTCTCTCAACCCTCATCTTACCATTATTCGATATCAAACTCGACTCTTACTTGACTTTTCGTTGATTTCTGATCATCGATACGAATATGTCAGCAAACTCATTAATATCATCGGCACAGATTTAGGTGGTTGGATTAAACAACAAAAACAAAAATGAAACGATACGGCAATCTGTGGCCTCAAGTAACTGATTTTTCCAATCTCCTCAGAGCCGCCCAAAAAGCCCAAAAAGGAAAACGATTTCGCGATAATGTCTTGGCATTTAATCACAATTTAGAAGCTGAACTGATCCAGCTTCAATTAGAACTAGAAACTAAAACCTATATTCCGGGTTCCTATAAAACATTTCAAATCCACGAACCCAAGCGCCGCCTGATTTCTGCTGCCCCCTATCGCGATCGAGTGGTTCATCACGCGCTCTGCAATATCATTGCTCCAATTCTCGAAAAAACACTAATTTTTAACACCTACGCCAATTGATTTGGGTTTGGTTCTCATGCTGCATTGAGACAATTTACTCGATTTGTTTGTAGCCATCGCTATGTCTTACAGTGCGACATTAGTAAATACTTTCCCAGTATTGATCACGCTATTCTAAAATCACTCATTTAGGCGAAAAGTAAAATGTCCAGATACACTCTGGTTAATCGACACTATTATTGATGCCAGCAATCCTCAAGAAGCCGTTATTCACTATTTTCCAGGTGATGATTTGCTAACACCTGTTCAACGCAGAGTTGGCTTACCCATTGGCAACTTAACCAGTCAAATCTTTGCTAATTTCTATCTAACTAGATTTGATCACTTCGTTAAAGAAACCCTCGACGTTAAACACTATATCCGCTACGTTGATGATTTTGTATTTCTGAGTAACGATCAAAAATTTCTAGCCGATGTTCGGGTTGCAGTTGAAGATTATCTCAGCACCCTCAGGCTCAAAATTCACCCTATCAAAAGTCAGTTATTTGCTACAAAAATTGGCGCAACTTTTCTTGGATTTCGTATCTTTAAAACTCATATTCGAGTTCGCAATCAAAATCTTCGGTACGCCAGAAAACGCCTTAAAACTATGCAAACAAAGTATGTTGCACGAGCCATTACGCCTTTAGACATCCAGCGATCGCTGCAAAGCTGGGCAGCACACCTCAAGCATGGCGACACCTGGCAACTCCGTCACCAGATATTCAGTGATCTTGTTTTTGTAAGATGCTGAAGAAGGGGTAGGGCAACCCCGCCTGCTGCGCGGCGGTTCGTGGAACAACAATCCGAGGAACTGCCGCTCTGCTAATCGCAACAGGAACGCGCGCGACAATCGTAACAACAACATCGGTTTTCGGGTGGTTTGTTTGGTTTCGAGTACTCTTCACCGCCAGAGTCGGCCAATGGGAATTGGCTGAGTGCGCCAGAAGAGTCCAGCCCTTCTCCCGCGATGTCGGCAACGGCATCCAAAAATAAACCGAGCCGGATATCTTGGTAGGCGCAAGTCGAACAGTTATCCGGCTCATCTCATCATTCGACTCTTGGCGGTACATTGCCTTCAGCATCACAGCTTGTAGGATGGCGCTGATAATGGGGTTAAGTAGTAGCCTATTAAATAGGCGATCGGAAGATATCGATATGGAATTGCCCACATCAACCGTCGTAAACATTCAGCTTGTTGAATCACTGATTCAGGTAATTCGATCGCTTTCTGCTACCGAACAGGCTCTACTGCTTGATAAATTGCTGGGTAACAGCCCTGACTCTTCGACATTAGAATTGATGCACCTTGCACAGCAGGGAGGTTCCTTCGATTTCTGGTATGAAGAACCTGATCTCTATACCTTAGACGATGGAGAACCCATTCAATGGTGATGAAGGGTGATGTGGTATTCGTAAATTTTCCATTTACTGACCTGAGTCAAACAAAGCTTCGCCCTGCAATTATTCTGTGGGTTGATTCAGCCGGGAATGATGTTGTTGTTTGTGCAATTACATCTCAAAACACGGGTTGTCTTAACTAAGGAGAATTTTTACTGGATGTAGCCAGTCCAGAATTTCCTCAAACAGGATTACGAGTTTCGTCAAAAGTCAGAACAACGCGCATTGCAACCCTCGATCGCCAATTAGCTGTTAGGAAACTCGGTCATTTAAGTGCTCAACAAATTCAGCAGTTAAATACTCAGATCATCCAGTCTTTTCAACTTGGTTAACCAAGCTGATGGACACAAAATCATCCTGAGAGGTGGCGATCGCCCCACGCCACCTCTCTTGTCTGGAATTATGTGAAGCTATAATTTGAGGCAACGACTTCAAGCCAAACGAGAGCATAGAGCGGTGAATATTCAAGAATTAGAGGCACAATTACTTTCGTTAACACCGTCTGAAAAGCTTGAGGCCATTCAAATTTTGTCTCATAGCCTGAGCCAAAACTGGCGCGGAATTACTAAAATACCTGGCGTTTGTGGTGGTGATGCCTGCATTGAAGGCACTCGAATTCCGGTCTGGGTACTGGTGCAAGCTCGTGATCTAGGAATCAGCGAGTCACAACTCTTATCCGATTATCCAACTCTATCTGCCACAGATCTAGCCAATGCCTGGGTCTACGCGAATGCTAATCCAGACGAGATTGAGGCTGCGATTCGGGACAATGAGGCAGCCTGAGCGATGGCTCGTTTCTACGCTGATGAACAGTTTCCATACCGAACTATTGAAGCATTACAAGCATTAGGGCATGACATTCTGACCGTTCAAGCCGCAGACAATCGAGGACTACCTGATGAAGATGTGCTGGCGTTTGCCACCCAGGAAAAGCGTACTGTCTTAACGTTAAACCGCAGAGATTTTATTCGGCTGCATAATCAGCAACCAACTCATGCAGGTATTATTGTCTGCAAAGATGCCCCTGATAGAGAAGGAATGGCCCTGAGAATTAACACTGCGATCGCTTCCACCGAAACGTTAGATAGAATGCTAATTCGGGTGAATCGTTCTGGATAAGAGTCAATAGTTTGTAGGGTGGGCAATGCCCACCCTACTTGCGTTATTTCGCTTTCGCTTCCAAATTTTCCAGACGACTCTTCAGTTCCTGGTTGTCTTTCTTAAGCTGATCCAGTTCCTGCTGAAGCTTTTGCACCGCCTGATCCTGTCCGGCATTTTTGAGGACTTTTTGGATCGCTTCTTCGGCAATGCGGCGAACGCGACCGTCGGGGGTGCGATCGCATAGGCTCTGCAAAATTCCGACCGCTTTGGTGGTTGTCATTTGACCCAACGCAACCACTACCGCAACTTGAGTCAGGAAAAACGATTCGCTGGCCAGTTCATCCAATCGGTCGAGAATGCGATCCAAATTCACAGAGGTTTGCCCAGTCGAGATGGGGCCGAGGGCACGGATCGCGGCAAGTCGGAGTGGTTGCGGTACACCGAGAACGGTATAGTCTAGAACCAGGTCGAGAGCGGCTTCTGAAGTTTTGAACTGGCTGAGTCCGGCGATCGCCCCACTTCTGACCGTTTCATTCCAGCCTTCGCGTTCCTCCAAAACAGACTTCAGCAGCTTCAGCGCTTTCTCTTCTTTGGATTTGCCATTCAGGTTGCTGGCAGCGACCGTCGCTACGCCCCGAATCGCAGCCGCTTCGACGTAATAGCTGGCGTCTCCTTTTTCAGCGATCGCCTTCAACGCCTTGTAGCTGTCTATCGTTTTCAGCTTGGCCAATGCTTCCACAACGGCTCGGCGCACTCTGGCTTCTGTGTCGTTCAGTCCTTCTACCAGAGCTTCAAACGCTTGATCGAGTTTGATCGAGGCCAGTTGTTCGGCTACCTCGGCGCGAACGCCCCAGAAAGGATCGGTCTTGAGCGCAACGGACAGGGCTTTGACAGCTTCCAGACCACCCTTCTTGGCCAGAGCTTCTGCGGCAAAGATGCGGGACAATGGGTCGGGGTCAGACTGCAACTGCGCTTTCAGTTCAGCGACCGGATACTCCAGCGATACGGTTTTGAGGAGGTGGTTGCCCACGTCAAAGCTGATGAACTGCGGCTTTTCGGGCAGCGGAAAGTAAAAGCTTTGCTCACGTTCATGCACCCGTACCGTGAAGGTTTTCAGGTCTTTGAACTGATCCTGATCGGTGTAGCCAAAGCCAATGGGAATTTTGAGGTCAAAGCGATCGCCACTAATGCCGCTACCGCCTTCCTTGGCCTGAGTTTGCGTCACGGTGACTTTAGCCAGATTGCTATCGCCATCCCAGGAATAGGCGACTTTGTAATCGGGATGTCCGCCCCGGAACACATACTGATCAAACAAGAAGTGCAGATTGCGTCCGGTCGCTTTGTCGATCGCCCGCAGCAGATCCACGGTTTCGACCGTCTTGTGGGCATTGTCTTGCACGAAGGTGCGAATCGCCCGATAAAACAGCTCATCGCCCAACTCGGCCCGAATCATGTGATAGACACAGGCTCCCTTTTCGTAGAGGTGGCGATCGTAGAGTTCGATCGCTTCCCGATACACATGTGTCACAATGGGGCGACGATAGCGGGAACTGTCTTCTGAAATGTAATTGCGAGCTTCGCCCAGTCGATAATAGGCCGCTTCGTTTGCACCATACTCATGATCTGTCCACATCACCTCTGAATAGGACGCCATCCCTTCTTTAATCCAGGCGTGCGACCAGTGCTTAATCACGACCAGATCACCAAACCACTGATGGGCTAACTCGTGAGCCACCAGGCTTTCGGCATTGCGGTTATCCAGCGCAGCCCGTTCGTCCAGCAGACAGCGATCGGTTAGCAGCGTGGTAGACGTGTTTTCCATGCCACCGAAGATGAAGTCATCGACGCAGACCTGAGCATATTTGGGGAAGGGATAGGCATAGCCATACGCTTCACTAAAGAACTCGATCATCTGCGGCGTTTTGCCCATGCTGCGACGGGCATCGGCTTCCCGTCCCTTTTCGACGTAATAGGTGACGGGCTTGCCCTGCCATTCATCCCGCAGTTCGGCAAAATTGCCCACCGCGAGCGTCATTAAATAGGTGGGGTGAACCTGCTTTTGATGCCAGTGATAAATCTTGCCATCCCCGTCGGCTTTGGTTTCCACCAGTTCGCCATTCGAGATCGCGATCAGATTTTTGGGAACCCGCACCCGGATTTCAGAGGTAGCCAACTGGCCGGGATAGTCAAAACAGGGAAACCAGAAGCGCGAATCTTCATCTTCGCCCTGCGTCCACACCTGCACAGGTTTCTTGGGATAGTGCTCGTCGGGCGCAATAAAATACAGCCCTCGCTGGGGATGATCAACAGAATAAGCGATCGCCAATTCCACCACCTTCCCGGCTTCAGTCCCTTGACTGAGCTTCACCTGAAGTTGCTCTCCGTCATAGTCAAATGTCTGCGGCTCTGACCCAATCGTGACGGATGCAATATTGAGATTAACGGCATCTAGTGTGAGGCGATCGATGCCATCTCGAACAGGGTTGAGCCGAATGGTGCAGGTTCCCTCATATCGCTGTTTCGGAATATCGAGCGCTAAATCTAAAAAAATATGCTCGACCTGACCGGGGCGATCGGGGTTGTAATGGGGTCTAGCACCGGGTAACTCAAACGATTTATGGCCGTTATTATCCGAATCGAAGGCTAATTGCAACATGAGGAGTAGTCCCGCAAACTGAACATCAAACTGCTGATAGCCATAGCCACTGCTATTAGGATGGGGTACAGGGGTGAAACCCCTGGTTGGGGGCGAAGCCCCCATACCCCTTGTTTTTTCAATGTCCTAACGGATGTGGCGATAGCTATATGCTTCAAACATGCAACATTAACGTATTTAGTGCATGGAAATTAGATTAACGCGAACTCAATAGCGCTATGTCAGCCGCGCGACGCGTTGCTGGCATGGCGCGAAAGACTTAACGTTTATTGTTCGATCAGCGATCGCCCCTCTACTTGTCCGCTACCAAACGTTTCAGTGATGATGTCATCGTAGGTCGTTGCGATCGCTGCCACGGACAAAATGCAGGTTTGCAGTTCCAGCAGATCCATATCATTGCCGCCCAGAATAGTGTGCGCAAAAATCACCTGTCCGGCTTCGTCGAGTTGAAACGCTCCAAAGCGCATCTTGCGATTTTCGGATAAGAGAAATTGAGTCAGGTCAGCGGACTGGTACCGACCGACCGTAATGTGACTGGCTGCGCGAACCAGTGCCAGTTCCGATTCATCCCAGGGATGCACCTCCCAGGGCAACACATCCACCTCAATTAAGGTGGACTGCTGGTAAAGGAGGCAAAACCGGGGGCTATCGGGCAGCGATCGCATCGAGTTTTTAAACAGACTGGCCGCCAGATAATCTGCCACCCGCTGATAGGTCGCCTCTTGAGCGTGGTTTACAAATGAAGTGGTCATAACACTAGCCTGCTCCAAATCGTTAGACAGAATTGAGAACCTGAAGGGTATATGCTGCACCCTACGAGATTTGGGATTACATCATGAACATTCGAGGATCAAGCGATTTGGGGTCATGGACGTTCATGTAATCCCCAGTCGTCGTGTCGGATTCCAGCCGACCATCGACCAGATTGATAATGCGATCGGCCACATCCAAAATGCGGTTGTCGTGCGTCACCATCAGAATCGTGCAGCCCTGCTCTTTCGCCAGCTTTTGCATCAGCGTCACCACATCCCGCCCCGATTGTTTATCGAGCGCAGCAGTAGGTTCATCTGCCAGAATTAGCTTGGGCTGATTCACCAGAGCACGAGCGATCGCCACTCGCTGCTTTTGCCCACCCGATAGGGCATTCGGCTTGTAATCGACCCGTTGTCCCAATCCCAGTTGTTCCAGAATGCTAACCGCTTGGGCACGTTTGGTTCTAAAGCCTCCCAATAGCTCAACGGCCATTTCAACGTTCTGAGCCGCTGTCAGTGATTCAAACAAGTTGTGAGCCTGAAAGATAAAGCCAATCCCACGCCGCACATTCACCAGTTCAGCATTGCTCATCCCCACCAGTTCTTGCCCCATCACGTTGAGGCTGCCGTCCTTCAGCGTGCGCAAAGCTCCAATTAAGCTCAGGAATGTGGTTTTACCGGAACCCGATGGCCCGGTGATAATGGCAATTTGTCCTCTGGGAAAATCAAGCGTGAGGTCAAATAGCGCCTGTTTTCGCAAATCACCCTGACCGTAGTAGTAGTTCAGATTACGCACCTGAACCGCTGGCAGTGCAGCCGTTGGAGAGGCGATCGCCGTTCCATTTAAAGCGTCCTGTGACATTATCCAAACACCTCCGCCGGATCGGTTGCTTGCACTTTACGAACGGCGATCGCTCCCGAGATCAGACACATTAAAAAAGTCAGCGCAAAGGTCATTAAGGCTCGTGCGACCGTCATTTGGAGCAGCAAGCCTGTGGCATTTGCAGTGGCGTTAAAGAGCAAAACGCTAATGCAAAATCCCGGAATAAAGCCCAGCACCGAGAGAATGATCGCTTCCTGAAGCACCACCCCCAACAGAAAAACATTCTTGTAGCCCATTGCCTTGAGGGTGGCATATTCGGCCCAGTGGTCGGCTACATCGGTATAGAGAATCTGATAAACGAGAATGATGCCAACCGCAAACCCCATTCCGGTCAGCAAGCTAAACACAAACCCAATGTTGGTGTTTTTCTCCCAATAGATCCGCTCTTGAGCAATAAAGGCAGACTTCGTCAAAACCACCACATCTTTTGGGAGGCGATCGCGCATGGAGGAGGCGATCGCGTCAGCATCCGCACCAGGAGCCACTTTTACGAGGCCCAGATCAACCGTTCCCAATGTGCGTGGATCTAATTTCGGATCGGGAGTGGCAAAATAGCGCAAAAAGTTCTGATCGCTCATCACCAGATTGCCATTTCCAGCCGCGAAATCCGTTCCCAGGCTGTAGTTTCCCACGACTTCAACCGTGCGCTTCGATAGTTCCGTCACCACACCGGGGGTGATGGGTCCCAGTTCCGCCCGCGATTTTGAATCAATCAGCACCGTATCGGGCATCCTCAGCTTGTCGGCCTGCGCTTGAATTTCGGGAATGAGCAGCACCGGATCTTGAGGATTAAACGCCAGCGCTCGTACAGGCCGCGTTTTGCGAGTGTCTACATTCTTCCAATCCGCCGTGTTGGTGTAGAGCGGATACGCAGCCACCACACCATCAAATGCCTGCGCCTGATACAGTCGCCGCCGCGCGAAGGCTTCAGGCACAAACATCGTGTATTTCAACCGACTGGTAATCACAATGTCGGCATTTAGTTTTTGCAAAAGCTGAATTTGACTGTCGTATAGTGCATTCTTAAAGCCGTTAAACATGAACATCAGCAGCACGGCAAAAGCCACACCACCCAGCGATGTCAACAATCGACGGCGATCGTGCGTCAGGTTCAACCAGGCCAGGGGAGTGCGACGAATGATCAGCCTCATGAAAACACCTCCGCCGGATCAGCCGTGATGACTTTGCGCACCGAAATTAAGCCGGATACAGCGCACATACCGATGGTCAAACCCAGCACAAAAATAGCCCGTCCAAAATTCATCGACATGGGTAAGCTGCCGCTTGTAGCGCGTGTCGTGAATTCATACAGTCCCAGTGACACCAGATAGCCAGGGATGTAGCCCATTACGGCTAAAATCATCGCTTCTTGAATCACCACGCCAAACAAATAGCGACTGCGATAGCCCATTGCCTTCAACGTAGCGTACTCGGGCAGATGCTCCGAAATGTCGGTATAGAGAATTTGATACACAATCACCGTGCCTACAATGCAGGACACGACGACGCCCAGCCCGAAAATAAAGCCGATTGAGGTTGTGCCAATCCAGTACGCTTGCTCGCGCTGCACGATTTCATCCTGCGTCAACACCAGCACATCATTCGGCAATTTCGATCGAATGAGTTTTTGCAACGCCACCACATCAGTACCGGGTTGCACCTGAATTAAACCGAGGTCAATCTGGCCCAGCTTGCGCTGTTTGAAGAGTCGCAGAAAGTTTTGATCGCTAATGATTAGCGTGCCATCCGCTGCGAATCCGCCGCCTAATGTGTAATTGCCGCCAATCTCGACGCGTCTCCGTTCGACTTCCGTAACCGTGCCGATCGCCTGTGGGCCAAACTCAGGACGCGATCGCCGATCAAACAGCACCATATCAGGACGTTCCATCGTATCCAGGGTGTCTGAACTTTGCAAATCGGGGAGTGCAAAAACTGGATCGCGAGGATTCACTGCAAAGATAAACATGGCTCTGCTGAGGCGAGTTTCTGGGTTACGCCATTGTCCATATCCGGTATAGACAGGCATCACCCGACTCACACCTGTAATTCCTGCGACTTGATACAGCCGTTCGCGCGGAAAGCCTTTAGAGGTGCTAATTTCCAGAGTTTGCGGCGAGATTAGAAAGATTTGGGCATTCATCTTGCTATAGATCTCGCTGGAGGTCTGCGCCAATGCCCCCAAAAAGCCCAGATTCATAAACACCAGCAGAACCGCAAACGAAACCCCAGCGATCGCTACGATTAATCGCGTCTTCTCGTGCAATAAATTCAGCAGGGAAAGAGGCGTGCGCATTGGGTGTTGGGTGCTGGATATTGGGTGTTTGACTCCTGACTCCTGACTCCTGACTCCTGACTCCTGACTCCTGTATCAGAGAGCACTAGTCCACATCGATATGGACATCAACCTGGAGGTTGGTGAGTTGGGCAACGGGTTGGCTGTTGTCCAGGCGAATTTTGACCTCGACGACACGGGCATCGGCGTTGGCGGCAGGGTCGTCATCCAGGACGTTGTTTTTGAAAATCTGGCTGCCGATGCGGGTGACGCGCCCGGTGAGGGGAGTGTCAAAGGCTCCGTTGCGGCTGGTAATCGTGGCTTGTTGACCGAGGCGAACTCGCTTCACGTCGGTTTCGTACACTTCTGCAACCACAAACATCTGGCGGGTGTTGCCCATTTCCAAAATGCCGTCGTTGGCGATCGCTTCCCCCTGATGAGAAATAATCCGCAGAACTTCGCCGTCTTGGGGAGCACGAATAATGGTGCGTTCTAACTTGGCGTTGGCCAGTTGCAGATTACGAGCGGCTGAGTCAACTTCGATTTGGGCACGCGATCGCTGTAATCCGGCTCGCTGAGACTGCACCTGTGCTTCGGCATTATTCAAATTGCTATTGCGCGAAGATTCCAGGCGAATCAGAGTTGCCTTGGCGCTATTCAACTGTTCCTGCACCTGCCGAGCTTGGGACGCCTGACGATCCAGATCTTGCTGTGAGATCGCCCCTTCCTGTCGCAGGTTTTGAGAACGAGTTAAATCAACCTGGGCCAGTTCCAGTTCCGCTTCTAGCTGACGAATGGTGGCCTGCTGGGCTTGAATTTCAAATAATTCTGGGCGATCGACCTGTTGCAATCGAGTTTGCGCTTCTTGAACTTGAGCCTGACCATATGCCGTTTCCGCTTTTAGCTTCAGTTGAGCTTCCGCAAGCTGGCTGGCCGCCACATCACGCTCGGCCTGCTGCTGGTCATGGCTTTCCAAATAAGCCAGAATCTCACCTTTTTTAACAAAATCTCCTTCGGCCACCATCAGACGAGCGATGCGCTCTGTAGTTGGGCCACCCACCTTAATCACCTCACCCTGCGGCTCCAGTCGTCCCAGGGCAACCACAGAAACCTGTTGGGGAGGCGCAGGCTGCTCTATGACAGCTTGACGAGAATTTGAAACCAGCAGTTTAGAAACCAGGAAACCGCCTGCCCCTAACAAAATCAACGGAATCAGCCATAGCCAAAGCCCCTGCACCTTAGTGGGGTACAACGCTTTACTCATGCCCATCACCCTCCCTTACACGGGAATTAAATGTTGCGCGAACCGGAGAGAAGTTGCGGCTTATGAACTCGTTTAGCCCGACTGCACCACACCGTGCAGTCTAAACATTTCTTATAATTAGACTACACCGTCCAGTGCATCCTGTCCACTATTGTTTACATTTCCAATATGCTGCGGTTGCCCCCCGTCAGACTTCCTGCTGTTGTATGAGGGATCAGCCGACTGTCGTATGATGCAAAAATTGTTTGCCCTCAACGAGGATTGAAAAAATTGCCTCCCGACTCGACTGACAAGCCAGAGCAGATTTTGAAAGGAGCCATGCAGGTGTTTCTTCAGCATGGCTATGCAGAAACCAGCATGGATCGGGTTGCGGCTGAAGCAGGCGTGTCAAAACACACGATTTACAACTATTTCCAGGGAAAAGAAGGGCTATTTGTAGCGCTGATCGAACGGCTGGTGTTGCGGCACTTCCACGTCGAGTTTGGTTGTGAGCTACCTGTCACCTCGCCTCCTGAGCAGGTGTTGCGTCGCATTGCCGAAATCTTTTTGTCTCGCATGGACGACCCGGAATATATTGCTTTTGTGCGTCTCCTGCTGGCTGAATCGGGTCGCTTTCCAGAGTTGGCGCAACTGTATACGAGAGAAGTCATTCAGAAGGGCGACGAAGCCTTAAGCAAATTTCTCAGATTTCATCCCGACTTGAATTTACCCGACCCAGACATGACCGCTCGCATTTTCTCAGGGTCGCTGGTTGCCTTTATGCTAAGCCAGGAGCTGCTGCACGGCAGGCGAACTGCTCCAGTTTCTAAAGAACGTTTAGTTAACGATTTAATTCGTCTAATCGTAGGAAAACAATAACTCGTTACATTGATTCGACAGGCTATTTTACAAACTTGACGCGTCCGTAAATTCGGCGTTTGGGGGACGTTGCGAGTCGCGCAACGTCCCCCAAAGACTATTCGTTGAATTCATGTTCACAGCTTCTCATTTTCCTCTCATACTGAAGGGTGATGATCCCGGTATTATTTTGACAGTTAATAAAAAGAACTTCGTTCTGAAAAATCTTGATTTGCTCTAAAGCCTTGAGCAGTCGGCTATCGGCGATCGCCCCCACCTTTTCTCGCTCGCCATCCCTTCATACACAAACCCCAAAACGTCAAATTTAAAACTGAGACATTGTTGCAAAACTTAATATAAGTTGTTACATTCCTCTACAAGAGTGAATTCGGGTCATGGAATCCAATAAACAAGCGCAATTTATTAAATTCTTACGGGAGGAACTGGCTATTCCAGCAGCAGCGATCGCGGTTGCACTACGCCACCACGACGAGGCTCCCAGCCTGTTGCCGATGGTGCTCTGGCAATACGGCCTGATCACGCTAGAGCAGCTAGACCGAATTTTTGACTGGATGGAGACGATTTATTAAAAATCCTCTAACCGAACCTCCTATTCGTAATACCCGCCCGTGCTGCCCGTCCTGGGATTGTAACGAATCTTTTAGAATGATCCTTAGAGGCAGCTTCCGTGGAGTATTCGAGTCGGAGAGGGCGATCGCCTTCGGATGGCTAAATCCAGGAAGGAAACTAATGTTTCTGGAGAGTTGATGGCCGGATGAGCCGTCTGCGTGATTGAAGCGATATCATCGCGCTGCTTTTCCATGACCATCTACCGCAACTGCATCGCTCAATGTTAAGGAGCACACGATAATAATGGCTATTAAAGAACAACCTCGGCCCCCACGTTCTCGGCAGATCGGCAACATTTTGTTGCTCGTGTCAGGGCTATTTTTGTTGGCGAATATTTTTCTACCCAATCTTTTGGGGCCTCGCATTCCGCAGGTGCCCTACAGCTTATTTATTCACCAGGTTCAAGAAGGTGAAGTTTCACGCGTATCGGTTGGGCAGGATCAGATTCGCTATCAGTTAAACGGCGAGAATGAACAGGCCAATCAAGTGTTGGCAACAACCCCAATTTTTGACCTGGAGTTACCAAAACTATTAGAAGAAAAAGGGGTTGAATTTGCTGCCGCCCCACCCGCTAAAAACGGTTGGTTTACCAGCCTCTTGGGATGGGTGATTCCACCGCTGATTTTTGTGGCAATCTGGCAATTCTTTATCAGCCGCAGTGCTGGTGGTCAGCAGGGCGTCCTTTCGATTGGCAAAAGTAAGGCCAAGGTTTATGTAGAAGGTGACACCGACAAGATCACGTTCAAAGATGTGGCAGGCGTTGAAGAAGCCAAAACAGAACTGGTCGAGATTGTCGATTTCCTCAAAAGTCCTCAGCGCTTTACCCAGATTGGCGCACGGATTCCTAAAGGCGTGTTGCTCGTCGGCCCTCCGGGAACGGGTAAAACTCTGTTAGCCAGAGCAGTCGCCGGAGAAGCAGGCGTGCCCTTCTTCAGCATCTCTGGTTCTGAATTTGTCGAGTTATTTGTCGGTGTCGGCTCGTCTCGTGTGCGTGATTTGTTTGGAGAGGCGAAAAAGCAAGCGCCCTGCATTGTCTTTATTGATGAGCTAGATGCGATCGGCAAATCTAGAGCTAGTAATGGATTTTATGGCGGCAACGATGAGCGCGAACAGACGCTCAACCAGCTGCTAACCGAGATGGATGGATTTGCAGCAGGCGATCGCACCGTCATCGTTCTAGCTGCCACCAACCGTCCCGAAACGCTTGACCCCGCTCTATTGCGTCCCGGACGCTTTGACCGTCAGGTGCTCGTCGATCGCCCCGATCTATCCGGACGTTTGGCGATTCTGGAAATCCATTCTCAAAAAGTGAAGCTGGGTAAGGATATTGACCTGAAGGCGATCGCAACTCGCACACCTGGTTTTGCCGGAGCCGACCTGGCCAACCTGGTGAATGAAGCGGCTCTCTTAGCTGCTCGTAACAACCGCGAAGCCGTCGCTCAAGAAGACTTTGCGGAAGCAATTGAGCGCGTGGTGGCAGGTCTGGAGAAGAAGAGCCGAGTCCTCAACGAGAAAGAGAAAAAGATTGTGGCCTATCACGAGGTCGGCCACGCGCTGGTCGGTGCGTTGATGCCTGGTAGCAACAAGGTCGAAAAGATTTCGATTATTCCTAGAGGCATGGCGGCATTGGGCTATACTCTGCAACTCCCCACCGAGGATCGCTTCCTGCTCAGTGAAACTGAACTGCGTGGACAGATTGCGACAATGCTGGGTGGGCGATCGGCTGAGGAAATTGTCTTCGGCAGCATTACTACCGGAGCTTCCAATGATTTGCAGCGAGCAACGGATTTGGCTGAACGGATGGTGACTACCTATGGCATGAGCAAGGTGTTAGGCCCACTGGCCTATCAGCAAGGCCAGTCCAATATGTTTCTGGGCGGTGAAGCTCCCAATCCTCGTCGCATGGTTAGCCCTCAGACAGCAGAGGCGATCGATCAGGAAGTAAAGGCGATCGTGGAGGGTGCTCACGAGCACGCACTTGAAATCCTGAAGCAAAATCGCGATTTGCTAGAAACCATTTCGCTTCAACTTCTGGAAACCGAAGTGATTGAAGGTTCAAAACTACACGAGCTGCTGGCCCAGGTCAAACCTGTCGAAGGCAGAATTCCGGTTGAAGTCTAGAAACCGTGAATTGAATCGCGCTAATGCGCAGGCGAAATAATACACAATCGTCTTCCGTATATCGGGGGACGATTTTTTTGTGAATGCCATTCGACCCATCATTACAGATCACGGCCACATCAAAACCCCGTACAGACGTCCCAATGGGACGTCTCTCCCCCAATTTCCTGACACCCCACAGGATTTTTTCCGTATCCCAATTCCCTGACACCCCACGAAATCTACCCATTTCCCTGTCACGCCGATCGCATGTTCTAGCGCTGAACAAACCCTCCTAACTGGGGATCATAGGTGCCAAAAACCTGCCCTTGGGCGTCATACAAATCCACTGGCATTTGAGCCGTCTGACTAGCCGTTGCAAATGATTGCAGCAGAGTATTGATGTAGTCCTTCAAAGCCTGCTGCGTATTGGCATCCCCCGGCAACGGATTGTTTGCGATCACCGATCGCACAGCCCAGTCATAGTCCGTGGTTAACCGTACTTGAATAGCATTGGCCCCCATGCTGTATGTGCAAATGGTGGAACTACCAGAGCAGGCTCGATTCAGGGCTACTTCTGCGCCTTGCGCCACCACAGCCGTTCTAAGGTTCGTCTGAGCCGTAGTTAGCGCTGTTTGGTAAGTTGAAATCAAAGCCTGAATCTGGTCGTGATACGACGTACCGTTAGAAACCTGTTGAGCATTCGTGAGCGCATTCTGCCACTGCGCAACGGCTTGAGACCACTGCCGTCGCCGTTCCGATACACGCGCCTGTTCCGCTAAACTCAGCGCTTGACTATAGGCTTCCGCAGACGCTTTTTCCTGGTTATAGCGATTTTGAGAAGCTGTCAATTTAGGCTGATAGATTGCCAGCAGTTGCTCAGCTTCAGCATAGGCCATTGTTCCGGGAGGAACCGCTTTGAGCGTATTCACGACCACTTGCCAGGTTGCATAGGCCGATCGCCATCCATCCACAGATTTAGCATTGGTCTCCCGTACCTCGGCCACCTCTGCGGCTGAACGAGCAGACGATATTTGCCCCTGAGACTGCTGCTCCGCCCGAATGCGCTGATTAATTCCAGCTAGATTCGCTTCATATTCTGATTGCTTTTGTTGCGCCAGCAGATAGATCGGACTATCCGAAGGGACGGTTTCGAGTAGAGCGATCGCCCCTTGCCAAAGCTGCTGAATTTCTCGCCAAGTGACTAAGGGATGAGGCGGATTCTGACTCTTGTGAGCGGCTTTGTTGGCCTGTTGGAGTGCCGCCACCACTTTCCCATACACCTCCGCTCTAGCGCCATAGGCTTGCAGCAACGCCTGAGCCACATCATAGTGGGGCGACCAGGTTGGAATCGTGCTGAGCAAATAGTTCGCTTCCGTCAGGTGGTTATAGGCTTCGACCACATTGTCTGCCGTTGCCGTTGGGCGAGCCAGTTGAGCCGATTGCTGGCTGAGCCGTTGGGCGTCTTCGAGCGGTTTACATCCACCCACCACACAAGGACGCGTCAGGATGAACAGCCCTCCCGCAAACGTGATCACGCCTACAAGTGAGCAGAAGACCAGCAAAGGTAAGGGAATTCGCTCCAGGAAGGGAATGCTGCCTAAGCGGGAGACCAACCCATCCTTGGGCGCATAGGGTTTGATTCGATGCTGGATGCTACCCGGCTCAGGAACTGGCTCAGTGGGGGGTGGTTGAAGAAGAGGAGGGGCGATCGCCTCCTCTTCCGTCTGCTCAGGAGCGGCGATCGCGTCATTAACCTCAGGCGCAATGACTTGAGGGCTATCCTCCGCTGCGATCGGAGGTGAAACGTCTGTAGGACGGACAACCGTTGCAGAGGCAGGATCTGGCGCAGGGGGATGATCTGGAATTTGAGCTACCGCTGGCAACACCAATGTAAAGAATCGCTGCGTATAGGGTTGCGGCTGTCCCACCAACCGAAGATATAGCCGCACGGGCACCATTTCAGTTTGACCCGTAATCCGCTCAATCACCTCCGGATGCAACCGTCGAATGCTCTCTTCTAATACGGCAAACAGTTGCTCAACATCTGGCGTAACGGTTGCAGGATGCTGCGCGAGCACCAGTAGAGTATCCTGCTTTAACGCACATCGAATATCTAACGGAATTGGCGCAGAGAGTTTGCTGCGCAGTTCTCGCAACAACCACTGCCGCAGCAATTGAAGATCATTTTGGCGTACTGCTGTCTCCATTAAGTAACACCGCTAGCAAACTTTGGTTGAATAAGAATTAACTATTAAACGCATCGTTATCATTTTGCTATTAATCTTGAAATTCAGGAGAAAGACCTCCGAAGGAACCACAATTCAAAATTATGGATATTCTAATCGTTGAAGATGAAGCTGAGATCGCAAATTTAATCCAGCTTTATCTAGAAAAAGAAGGATTCTCCTGTCGCACCTGCCGAGATGGGGTTATGGCGCTCCAAATTTTTCAGGAGCAAAAGCCCGATTTAATCATTCTGGACCTGATGCTACCAGAGCTAGATGGGCTAGAAGTGTGTGCTCGGATTCGCCAAAAACCGGGCGTTAAAGATCCCTACATCTTGATGCTAACGGCTAAAGGAGAAGAGATAGACCGCATCATTGGCCTGTCTACTGGGGCCGATGATTATATGGTGAAGCCATTTAGCCCCAGAGAACTGGTCGCTCGCGTTCGGGCCTTGCTGCGGCGCACATTGCGTCAGGGAGGCCAGAGCCGCACGTATCACACGCAGCATTTCACGATTGATGTCGATCAACGCTTAGCGCATCGGCACCCAGCCCCCAACGAATCGGAACCCTTGGATTTAACGACCCTCGAATTTGACTTATTGACCACCTTTATGAGTTACCCTGGTCGAGTCTGGAATCGGGCACAGCTGATTGAGAAGCTGTGGGGCAGCGACTTCTTTGGCGATGAACGGGTCGTTGATACGCATGTCGCCCGTCTCCGTAAGAAAATCGAGCTTGATCCGGCCAATCCATCGTTTGTCAAAACCGTTATCGGTGTGGGATACAAGTTTGAAGACGCCGCATCATAGCTTTAGTATCTCAAACTAAATAAACCCGAATTTTGGGGAGCGGGGCGCACGGCGTTGCCGTG
>DATNPS010000023.1:0-3851 GCA_036703095.1 Crinalium sp.
CACGGATTCGCATTGTCTACCTGGAAGTTTCTTGGGAAGAATTGCTGCGGCGCAATCATTCTCGTACTGCCAATGTGCCAGAAGCGGTGATTGAGCGAATGCGCGATCGCTTAGAAGTTCCAGACCTTACTGAAGCCCATCGGGTAGATTGGGTTGTGGATAGTTGAGTGGATAGTAACGCGATCTCTGTACCCTCTTGCCGCTGCAACTAAGTACATTGATGATGGCACAATTTGTTGGTCTTTTCAGGGAAGAATAACGGTGTCTATCCAATCCTGATAACGAAGATTTTGTTTGTTAGTAATAGCAGTGAGTTCAGCTTTTAGCTTCTCGGTGATAGGACGCTCATTAGGCAAACGATAGTTTTCAATTTGCTGAACGGGTGCAATTTTGGCAGCAGTACCGCAAAGAAATACCTCATCAGCAATGAGTATTTCAGACCGATCGACTGGACGCTCGCTCGTCGGAATAGCGAGATCGTTTGCCAGAGTCAAGAGGCTATCCCTTGTAATGCCTTCCAGGATGTCTTGGTCAATGCTGGGAGTAATTAGTTGCCCGTTTCTAACGAGAAATACATTCATACCAGATGCTTCGCTAACCTTGCCCTGGCTGTTGAGTAGAATTGCTTCATCAAAGCCGGACTCTACTGCTTCTGTTTTTGCCAAAGCAGAAACGATATAAGCAGATGTCAGCTTGCTTCGTAATGGCATACTCACATCCGACTGACGTTGCCAGGAGCTAATCCGACAGCGAACCCCATCTTTTGGCAAATAATCGTTTAATTCCAAGCCGTAAACCAAAAAATCTTTATCAATCTGATGCAAGCGAGGAGCAATACCTAAACTCGATGTGTATACCAGGGGACGAATATAAAACGGCACAGTCGGTCGATTGCGTTGCACGAACTCAAGAATGACAGATTTAATTTGAGGAACAGACAGATTAATGTGCAGCATCCGTGCGCTGTTACTTAACCGTTGGCAGTGCTTCTCCAGGCGAAACAGCAAAATTTCGTTAGCACTTTGTGGGTTGGGAATACCGCGTAAACCCCCAACAGCACCGGTTCCGTAATGCAGGGCATGGGTTGCGATCGATAGTTTGGCATCAGCAAACGGAATAAACTGATTTTGCAGGTAGGCAACGGGTAGAAAACTGTCCATAGGAGCGTTGGTCATTACCGATAGAAGCGATGTTCTAGCCACAGTTGAACTTGCATTAACTCCTTTACCTTGCCACTGCAACAGTTGATTGAGGAGGTACACATTTAAGCACTTTAGCTAAACCAGTTGCTAGATTCCTCAACTGGTCTAGTCAAACCCCACCCAACTGTATCAGGACATTCTCAAAACAATTGCGTATAGTGCAGAAGATGGACAGGCTACACGCCTTCAAGGGATGGCTTTGACGAGCTATCCGTAGGAAGTTTCTGTCTTCAAGAAAACAGTATGAAGATTCCGCTAGACCGCCAGCTCACGCAACCGATTTACCTGCAAATTCGCGATCGCGTCAAACATTTGATTGCCTTTGGGGCGTTACAACCAGGCGATCGCCTACCCTCGTTGCGTCAGATGGCGAAAGAAGCCCAGGTGAATAAGCTGACGGTGATTGAAGCATACGGCACTTTAGAGGCAGAGGGATTGATCTGTGCTCGTCTGGGGTCGGGTTATTTCGTTAAGAGTAGTCCTACTGCATCACCTCAGTCTGCCACCTTTGCCCCCGCTCAAAAGGTGATTATTCCTCAGCCCGCCATCGATTCATTTTGTGATTCCTACATCACGTCACTAAAAGCCCATCACCAGACTGACATGGTGGATTTCAGTATGGGCTTTCCACAACTATTTGGCTTAAATGATTTACAACGCATCGCTCGCCGTGCCATGAATCAGGTGGTGGATCATCTATCCAACTACGACTTTCCTGAAGGACAGGAGATTCTACGACAGCAAATTGCCCAATTGCTAGTACAACGTGGACTCGTTGTTTCTGCCGACGATCTGATCGTTACCAGTGGCGCTATGCAAGGTGTCTCGCTGACAATGCGCTACCTTCTAAAACCGGGAGACTGGGTTATTGTGGAAAGCCCAACCTGGTACGGCGCGTTAACTGCCCTGGAAACGATGGGAGTGAGAATTATTGGCATTCCCATGACACCAGAAGGCATGAACCTGGAACTGCTAGAAAAGTACTTGAAGAGCCATCGCCCCAAGCTAATCTACACGATCAGTACGCTGCATAACCCAACCGGAATTACCACCTCCCAGGCGCATCGGCAGCAATTACTTGCCCTGGCGCAGCAATACGACTGTCCAGTGTTGGAGGACAATGCCTACGAAGGATTAAATTTTGAACCCGTTCCTGCTCCGATTAAGGCGATCGACCAACAGGATACCGTCATCTACGTGGGCAGTTTCTCCAAAACCCTGATACCTGCTCTCCGCATTGGCTACATCGTTGCAACTGGGCGGCATTATCAACCGTTGATTGAGCAAAAGATTCTGAATGATGTCCACACCCCCACCCCTTCCCAGGCGATCGTGCGTGAATATCTGGCATCCGGGCATTACCGTCACCGTCTACACCGCCTTCAGTCCTGGCATCTGCAAAGTCGCAACGTCATGCTAGAGGCGATCGCGCACTACTTCCCCCAGGAGGCAACCTGGACTGTTCCAAAGGGTGGAGTTTTTCTCTGGGTTCAACTGCCAGAATCACTACCTTTGGAGCGAATTTGCCAGGAAGTGAGCAAACAAGGGGTGTTGGTCATGCCAGGAAGCAGCTTTTTTCCAGATCGTCAGGGCTATGCCGCTATGCGCCTCAGTTTTTGCCGACCCGCCGAGGCAATTAAACGGGGGATTGCGATTCTGGGTGAGCGACTAAAGGCTTATTTATAGAAATTTTCCTTGTGGCCGATAAAAAGCTTATTTCGACAAAACATAGATGATTCTGAGGGAGGAATCGTGAAGATTTTTATTGCAGGCGCAACGGGCGCGATCGGTCGTCCCCTGATCGGTCAGTTGATAACTGCCGGATATCATGTGGTTGGTATGACCCGTTCCAGTCAACGAGCGCATTTTCTGGCTGAACAAGGTGTCATTCCTGAAATCATTGATGTTTTTGATGCAGCGGCTGTTCATTCCGTTCTCAATCGCATTAAACCGGATGTGGTAATCGATCAACTCACGGCTCTACCCAGAACCTATACCCGTAAGTCAATGAGCGCATCCGCTTCGCTCAACGATCGCACCCATCAAGAAGGCGGAGCTAATTTATTAGCTGCTGCCCAGGCAGTAGGGGTACAGCGCTACATCATTCAATCGTGTGCATTTTGGTACGCACCAGGGTCAGGGCTGGCAACCGAAGCAACCCCGTTTGCGTTTAATAGCTCCCCTGCGATCGCTGCCGGAACTCGGATGTATGCCAACCTAGAACAGCGGGTACTCTCTGCCAGGGGCTTAGAAGGAATTGCACTGCGCTATGGCTTTTTCTATGGACCAGGAACGTGGTATGCCGTTAATGGCGACATGGCTCAACAGGTCTGTCAACAACAGTTTCCTATTGTGGGGGATGGACGAGGCGTGTGGTCGTGGGTTCATATTGAAGATGCAGCGGCAGCCACCGTTGCAGCGGTGGAACAGGGCACATCCGGTGTTTACAACATTGTCGATGACAACCCGGCTCAGATGGACGTGTGGCTACCTGCCTATGCACGTTGGCTAGAAGCCAAACCACCGTTTCGCGTCTCGCTCGAAGGAACGTTGCAAACTCAGGATGCAGATGCAGTCTATTACGCTACCCTCCTCAGAGGAGCTTCAAATGTGAAGGCAAAGTGTGAGTTAGGATTTGAGCCGCGATCG
>DATNPS010000319.1:0-8172 GCA_036703095.1 Crinalium sp.
ATCTCCACGCCAGTGACCCGCTTGCCCTGGAACGTCAGCCGTGTGACCAGTGCATGACTGAGAACTGTCAGGTTGGGCCGATCCATATAAGGGTAGACGTAAGAGCGGAATATCGATTCGCGCTTGCCATTGCGGACTCGCACATCGCTGATAGCAGCGCCCTTCGCCGCTTCCATCATGCGTCCGTTCGGATTTTCAAAAGTAGGAATACCTACCACCCGCGCTGCTTCGACCGTTGCGGGTGCAAGGGGGTTTGGCTCCGGCGCGGGCTGGACAAATACCGGCCCTCCCGTTCCGCGATACATCGGGTCCGGCACGCCATGCCAATCCTCCAGGCGGCGATAAATCTTCAAGACGGATTCATAACTCCAGGCTGGATCGTTGGCAACGGATGCGAAGAAATCCCAATCATGCTTGTGTCCGCGTGCCCAAACCATGACGTTGATGCTCGCTCCACCGCCGAGTACCTTGCCCATAGAGAACGGAATCGAACGATTGTTCACATGTAGATTCGGCTGGCCTTGGAAGCTCCAGTCGCGATCGCTTCCAAGGTTGATCGGCCATTGATTCGCTTCCATGACACTTGGCACATCATCAGTCCCGCCAGCTTCAAGCAGCAGAACGCTGACCTCCGGATTCTCGGCCAGTCTGCGGGCAACCACCGAGCCAGAAGATCCAGATCCACAAACAATAAAATCGTACTGGTGCCTTATCTCAGAGGTGAGCTTACGCTGGTTGCTGCGGACACGTTCGGCGAAAATATCGCGGCTATCAGTCTCACGTTCATCCTCAAAGGATTTGTTCTCAAAATTCGTCTTCATCGCGCCTACCTCGCTTTCAAAATCGAATTAACTCAGGTTGCTTCTTGTCCGTTTCCCCCGCTTTGGGAGAACTTGAAGTTCTACCTGCGCCGTAGAATCATCTGAAGGGTAGCATTCTGGACTCACTCAGAATTTTGTCCACTAGTGACGAAGTCGGCATCCAGCCGCCATCTCAACGCCTGATAGAAGTGCTTGGATCGATCGACATCGGAGACGGGCAACACCACTACTTAGAGTTTCATGTTTTGACTGTTTACGCGATTGCTACTCATCCCGATCTCCTTTAGGTTGGTGATCTTGCTGCCCACCTCGGTTAATTTCATTCTTCTGCGATCGCCTAATACACACCACTCAAGTTCTTTGAGTTAAAACGCGACTTAATCATTCGGATTGGAGGAAAGCAGCAGGAAGTGAAGTCGTTAGACCTGATATGCTTTGCTGTGAGCTGCGTGATGAAGTAATTCTGGATTGTCCTAGTCACGAACATAAAGTTGAGTGATATCGGCAACGGTGATGTTGTTATCATCCCGACTCACTGCAATTGTCAGAACTAAATATTCAAATCTCTTCTCTTTTTCAGAAAATCGCATAGCCCAAGTTGGTGGTGCGCGTCGAGTAACAGTGAGGGCAATCTATAAGAAGTGAGCTGGCAAGAGATTGAGGGCAGCAGTAGCCAGTCTATCAAGTCGGCGGATCTGTCCTTAAGTTTGCTCCTAGTTCAATTTCCTACCAGTTTGGTGTGTTGGTGGCGGCACAGGCGACAAGTACGATGCACCTCTAATTGAATGGAATAGTGAGATGTGCGAAGCTCGTAGGCAATCAACACTATTCCCCCAAAAAAAACAGCAACTCCACCCAGAAAGACTATCAGTGCCATCTGTGATAGCCAGCTGACATTCGTGGCAACTGCTATAGCAATGACCAGCATGTCCAGCATAAAGATCAGGATAGAAGTATAAGTAAGAACAAGAGCATCATGCACGAAATGATGGTGCCTCAGCAGATCCCCAAGCAGGGATTCAAGTTCTTGTACCCTCTGAGCTTTGTTCCGATTGTGAGCCAGATCGGACTCCTGCAAGTCTCTCAGTCCCTGGTTAACGGTACGTAGGCGATCGCCGAGGGAACCGTACCGGGCAAGCAATCCATTTATCATGACGGCACAAGCCGTAATCGTGACGACAGGCACAATGATCAGGCTAATTGTCTTTGTCACTTCCTCAATTGACGACATCATGCCACGCTCCCTTAGATAAGGCGTTATACCGCCCCCAGTAGTAAAAATCTTTGCAATGCGTGCGTCTTACTATTTGTCGTTTATGACCAGGTTCTGTTCATTGGTATCAACGACAAGCACTGCTAGGAGGCCTGCGGGTTCAGTATCACTGGCATTTGCGCTGACACGATGATGATCGCCAGGTAGTTCAGTGAAGTTCTCACCAGCGTGATACACCTGCTCTGGATTATCATTAATTTTGCTACGAATTGCACCTTCCAGGACTGTTGCATAGATGAAAGCTGAGGCTGCATGGGTGTGAGGGAGCGATGAGACACCTGGCGCATATTCGACCAGCTGGACTTTCATGCTCTTGCCGGGGACATTGGGAAGGGCATGGTCGAAGACCAACGTTACCTTTTCACCCAACACGGTTGAAGCTGCGAATACGGGGGGAGTTGCGAATATGGAGAGCGCTATGAATAGGGAGAGAGTCATGAATGCAACTCTATGGAAAAATCTAGTAAACACTTCCGTTCTTCTTGTGTGAATACAAATTGGTGGATAAAAATCCGTCTGATGTGCTCTCATGCTGAATCAATATGCTGAATCAAGCCGATCGCGGATCAGACATGTGTAGGTTGAGTTGAGCGTTGCAAAACTCAGCAGTTGCAGGATGTTGGACTTTGTGTCCTCAACTCAACCGATGTCAGCATTAAATTCTCATTGCCGATCTTTGAGCGATCGCGCGGTTGAGCCAGTCGGAGAAACGGGTCGAGCCGATGAGCGAGTTGCCCTGCGGAACGAGCTGATCGTTCAACGCTGCACCAAAGTAACGGGCGTGACTGTCTACAACCACCTGACGTGAGTCGTGAGTTGCACTCAGGAATTGGCGGATGATTTCCTCGAAACGGAACCGATCTGGACCCGCTAAATCGATAATGCCGTTGACTGGCGCTCCCAGTGTGATATCGACCAGCGCGTCAGCAACGTCCTCCGCCAGGATGGGCTGGATAAAGGCAGGGGGCAAGTGAACTGTTTGGCCATCGGTGGGGAATTGAGCGACGATCGTCTCGATGAACTCAAAGAACTGCGTAGCGCGGACGATTGTATAGGGTATTCCTGCGGACTGGATCAACTTCTCCTGAGCGACTTTCGCACGCATATAGCCGCTATCAGGGATGCGATCGGCACCGACGATTGATACTGCAATGTGATGAGCCACACCAGTGTCTGCCTCCGCCGCCAGCAGGTTCCGGGTTGACTTCTCGAAGAACTCCAACACTGCGGTATCCTCAAAAGAGGGTGAATTCGTTACATCTACAACAACTTGAGCACCCGCTAACACCTCAGCCAGTCCCTCACCTGTAACAGCATTGACCCCTGAAGAAGGGGATGCTGCGATCGCCTCATGTCCAAGTTCCTGTAGCCTGCTCACAAGCTTCTTACCAATCAGCCCACTGCCACCAATGACAACAATTTTCATGACGACACCTCTCATAGTTTAAAGAATAAAGAACATGGTTTTTGATACCAAGTTGCAGTCAAAGATAGTAGATAGAGGGGACTCTTGAGGACAAGGAAGACAAGGAAGACAAGGGGGACAGAAAGTACTACGTATGAACGCAACTTGATATGAGTTATGAGCTATCCGCAGTGAGTTGTTCTCAACTTAAATGGCTGTTTCCACCCTCTTCAAGCGGCGGCACTTTCTGCCCCGAAATTTTGCAGATGGTTAGCCCAGTCGCTTACTTGATCTCAGCCGGGTCAAACTCAGTCACTCGTCCCGAACGGGCAGCCAGAAAGACATCGTAGGAAGTACAGTAGGCGATCGTGACATCATTAGCTTTGTTGTAAAGATGAACTACCGTATCCGCTCCTCCGGGTTGAAGGGCAATGGGTTCCAGGTCGCCAAAAAAGAGACGACGAATCGTATCACCACTGCCCAATTGATCCCTTAACTTCCGTAACAGAGCCAGTTTCCCTTCTAGGGTGGGAGGGGTTGGATCGGCAGGAGGCTTTGCTTGAGTTGTATTTGCTTGAGTCGTATTTGCTTGAGTCATGATTGTTCTCCAATGTTGTTGAAATTTACAGGTCAAACTTTTTCACTCGTGGGAATGCTCTACTTTGTTTAGACAGGAAGATTGAGTTTGGCAGTCACCGTCGCGAGTTTGCTACCAAGTTGCACGATACTTGTCTGTTGAGCTTCATTCTTCAAATTGCCATTCTCATCAAACGCTTGATAAGCGTTTCCAATTGCCTGCTGATCTGGCAACACCAAAACCCCAATGTTGCCAAGAATGGAACGGACATGAACTAATCCTCGTAAGCCTCCCAAAGCTCCGGGGGAAGCACTCATTAACACCGCAACCTTTTCTTTGAAACACGCCAATGAAGGTTCGTCCGGTTCAGGACGCGATGCCCAATCGATCGCATTTTTCAGCAGTGGGGTGATCGAACTGTTGTATTCTGGGCAGGCAATGAGGAATCCCTGATGCGCTTTCATTAGGGCCTTGAGCTTGAGGACATTTTCTGGCAGTCCCTCAGCCTCCTCCAAATCCCCATCATAGAGTGGTAAGGGCAGAGCGCGGAAATCCAGGTAGGTCACTTCTGCACCTGCGGCTTTAGCTCCTTCAACGGCAATTTTCACCAGTTTTTTGTTGACAGAATCTTGGCGAGCACTCCCGGCAAAAGCGAGAATTTTGGCAGCGATCATGAATTTCTCCTTTCTAGTTTTCTCACGATCAGTTTATGGTTGCTGAGTTTTGAGCCATCCGCAGTGAGTTGTGAAAACACGAGAACTTACCTTCGATCGGCAGTGTTTTTCACTCATGGCATTGCCACAGCGGTACGCAAACCGGAACAGTAGGGGACAATAGTGGTTAAAACCGTTGAGACAAACTCATATCGCCTTCTGCGGTGGCTGAATCGTTCTCAACGCCGATACACTAATCCAACAGCCCAATCCATCGACCATTAACATCAGGTAAGCGGTGACTTGGAAAAGCAAGCCCCATCCTTCAAAGGAAACTTGAGAAACATGATCGGGGCTAATGACCAAGTGATGATTGTAGATTGCAGAAAGGAGTGAGCCTGCCATTGAACCCAGCAAGATCCAGCTACCGATGCGGTAGAACGGCGTCCAGAGTAAACCGGCTGCAATAATGGGAGCCAATATCACCACACCCCCCACAAACAAACCCTGAAGCAGAGACAGGGGAATTGGAATTTCGTTATGCGCTAAGCCATGTAGTCCATGAAGGAGTACGTGCATGACTACGATCGCTGTTCCATACTGAGCAATCTTCATCTTCTTCTCCCTTCACTGGTTAGTTAGCATGGGCCACGGCGGTGCTAACCGTCCATTCCAACGGTCGCGGCTGAAAATTCAGTTCGCGTTTTGCCTTAGCATTCGATGCGCCTCGCATCTGAGTCTGGTAGTAAACAATATCCGCGCCACCCTCCAGTTTCAGAGCATCCTCAACCGATACCCGTGGCGGGGGTGGAGCATTCAGCGATCGAGCAAACGCAGGCAGCCAGTCGCGCACTGCTAAAGGCTGATCGTCCACAATCAGATAAACACCCCTGTTGCCCTGCTCTGCGGCGGCAACGGTGCCCATTGCGGCATCCTCAATGTGTATCCACGACCAGACGCCATCCCCATTCCCGACGATCGGAAACTGTTGCTGCCGCACCTGTTGCCCTACATCACCATCCGAGTTGAACCAGGTGCCGGGTCCGTAGAAGAAACCATAGCGTAAAGCGATTCCTTCCAGATCGGGCGTTTGGAGTAAACGACGTTCAGTCTCAGTAACGAGGCGAGCATCGGCAGCAACGGCGGGGGAGGCATCAATTGATAACGGTGTTTCCTCATCTGCCAATCCAGCACCGGGAATTCCCCAGAAGGCCATCGACTGTTTCAGGAAACGGCACACCCCTGCTGCCTTTGCTGCCGCCAGCACATTGCCTCCTCCCTCTGACCGAATCCGTATATTCAGAGCTTCTGTCGCATTCATGGATTCGCGAGTGTAAGTTCTGGGTAGAGCGGTGAGTTGTTCAATCACGACTTCCGGTTGGGCTTGGGCGATCGCTGCTTTAACTGCATCTGCGTCGAATACATCGGCGATCGCTGGTTCGATTCCCTGTGCCGCTAATGACTGCGCTCTTTCTTGGGTGCGAGTCAGCGCGACAACATTGTGTCCTCTGGCAAGTAATTGGTTGAGCGTTGGGCGACCGATCGCGCCTGTTCCTCCGGCAACAAAAACCTTCATTTGTAAATTCTCCAAAACTTGTTGGCTAGTACGGCACTACATTACGTTGATAGCGGAAGTGGTAGAGGGATAAGGGGTAGAGGAGACGATAGTAGCTCCTCTACTTCTCCACCCATTTCCTTGTCATAATCTCTGTCGTGAACTTCGTATCTGCCCTTCAGCGATTGATGTCCCGTTACACCATCGCACAAACCATATGATACAAATGCAAACACTCAAACCCATGCTGCGTAGGTTTTCTTAATTTTGAATTTAGAATTGGTATCACCGTCCGGGAGCGCGTGTCTTCACCTCTTGGAGTACCCAACCATTGCCATCGGGATCGCTGAACGAGGCATAGGAGGCATAGTCTCGGCGTTTGGGATCGGGGCCTGGTACTCGTCCCTCGGTTCCGGCGTGGGGGAAGACCCCGCCGATGTCGTGGAACACCTCACTCACCTCGACACCCCGCTCAACGAGTTCGGCGCGGGCTGCCTCGATGTCGTAAACTATCAGGTACAGATCCTGAACTGAACCAGGTACGGTTGATGTAATTCCTTTACCAAAGATGATTGAAGCTTCTGAGCCAGGAGGAGTCAATTGCACTACCCGGAAGTCCTCACTGGTAACAAAGTCGGCATCCAGTCGCCACCCCAAAGTTTTATAGAAGTCCTTGGCTTGATCAACATCGGAAACTGGCAATACCACAACTTCGAGTTTCATGTTTTGACTGCTACTCATATTGTTCTCCTTTAGCTTGGTAAGCTTGCTGCCCACCTCGATTAACTTCATTCTTGTGCAATTGCCCAATCCACACCACTCAACTTAATTGAGTTAAAACGCGACTTAATCATTCGATTGGAAGAAAGTAACAACAAGTAAGCCACAAGCAATTAAAGCTGGTATACTTCAATCAAAATGGAATTAGTTGCCTGTCAATCTTTGTTGCCCAAACTCCCCGTCAGTCCTTGATTAAAGAAACGCCCGATATTTGAAGAAAAGATTCGCTAATTCCTTTGCACCATCGGCTGATCTATGGATTCCAACCCATCAAAAACTAGACGAGGTTCTTCCACTTCTTCTCGAGTGCGAGGAGTTATCCTATCGCCCCAAGGGTGGCAAAGATTTCAGACGGCAAAACAGCAGGCAGAATCCGACCAAACCTGGGGTAAGCGCTTCACTCAGGAAGATATAAGCGATCGCACCGGACTGTCCCTAAATACCCTGGCTCGCATTTTCAAGCGCGAACAGGGGGTTGATCGTCAATCAGTAGAGTATCTCTTCCGGGCGTTTGGGCTGGAATTGACGAAGACAGATATAACGTCCCCTAACTTACCCCAAGAGACAGAGAGCCGATGGACAAATCCTCAACAGGACTGGGACACGGCGGTCGATGCCTCAGTGTTTTATGGGCGTGAGGCAGAACTGACGCAACTTTGGCAGTGGGTTGTGTCTGAGCGCTGTCGTCTGGTTGGATTATTGGGCATTGGGGGCATTGGCAAAAGTACGATCGCCGTCAAGGCGGCGCTGGGGATGCAGACAGAATTTGAGATTGTCGTGTGGCGCTCCCTGGCTAATGCACCACCTCTAGATGAACTCCTGTCGAGCCTGCTAAAGTTTCTCATGCCGCTTTTTGGGGAAGATCCCATCATTCCCACCACGCTCGATCAGCAAATTTCCCAACTGATGCAATATCTGCGATCGCGTCGGTGTCTATTAATCCTGGATAATGCTGAAACCATTTTGCAGCGTGAGCCGGTGGGACAATGGCGCTCAGGCTACGAAGGTTACGGGCAGTTGCTCAGAGCCATTGGTGACACATCTCACCAAAGTTGTTTGTTGCTCACTAGTCGAGAAAAGCCACGCGAAATAGCACTGATGGAAGGCG
>DATNPS010000321.1:0-5940 GCA_036703095.1 Crinalium sp.
GAGATTGGGCGCGGGGCTTAGCCCGGGCCCAATCTCACAACTCATTTAGGATTGCTATATATGTATTAATAAACTGAATCCGATTAAGAGGAATAGAGTATTGCCTTTCCTAAATGAGCTTGTGACACCATCCGAACGACAAGCGACGATCAGCTAAAGGACGATCGCCAATTGGCAAACTCCAGAATTGAAGCGATCGCATGACTGAGGTACAGGGAGGTAAACCAATGTGTTCCAGCCACTCAACGAGTGCTGGAATATTTGTATCAGCAGCAGTGGATTGATTAGGTGCGATCGCTTTATCCAGGAAAATCTGTCTTTTATCTGAGAATAAAATGCTCAACTGGATAGCGGTCCAGGGGTTGTAATCACGACCGAAGGAGCCGATCGCTCCATTGCTCCGTGATAAACCGCTTCAATATTGTTGCCATCGGGGTCAAGCAAAAAGGCAGCATAGTATCCCGGATGGTAGTGCCGTTCACCGGGCGCACCATTGTCTCGACCACCTGCTGCCAGTCCTGCCTGATAAAACTGCTGCACGGTGGCTTCATCGTTGGCTTGAAAGGCAAGATGAACTTTCGACGAAGCACTATCTGCCTGATCGACAAACAATTCATCGGCAAAAAAGTAGCCGTCCCCTTCGCCATCAATATCTCGCCCTAGCGATCGCAACACTGCCTGGTAAAACCGTTTGCTGTCAGCTACATCAGCAACCCGCAGATGGACATGATCAATCAGACGACCCCGATGAAATTCCATAATGTTACCCTGCGTCTAAAAACAACTCATACTTTGGTCAAATTCTAGTCAACCACTGTTCTGGTTGAGTTGCTGCTCAAGTTGCTCATCCCAGAAAGCGGCTTCTATCTTGTGTCCATCTGGATCGCGCACAAAGCAGCCGTAATACGGCTCACTATAGTCGGGTCTGCCGCCAGGGGCACCTTCGTCTTTGCCGCCTGCCGCTAATGCTGCCTCATAGAAGGCGTGGACAGCTTCTTTGGTGGGAGCGATAAAGCCAATGTGAGTGCCGTTACCAACCGTTGCAGGTTGCCCGTCGAATGGGGTTCCCACCCAAAATTCGGGATACTGTTTGCCATAAGCGATCGCCCCCGGATGCTCCATCAATCGTTTACAGCCCAAGGTTGGCAACACAGCGTCATAGAAGGCGATCGCTCGTTCAAAATTATTGGTGCCGATTGAGACGTGCGAGAGAATGCTGAGATTTTGATCCATATCGGAACCCTCTATTAGTTGAGTTGGATGTGGATGGGTCAGAAGGTCAGAAAATCGATCGGTGCTTTGATGCACCCTAGTAAAACTTGATGAAACGACTGAATCATATCAGTACTGACGTACTAAATCAACTTATCTTCTTTTGCCTTTTGTTAAGTTACAAGTTCACCCGGTTAGAGGCAGGGCTGATTTATTGGCTGTAGAAAAAGCAAGATAGAGAAGTAGGGTCTCAAGTTCTGCCGCATCATCGTCAGGACGATAGCCCTCAATGGTGTGTCCTTCTAACTGGCACAGAACGGGATGCAAGTTAGCGGCATAAGGTTCTTGATCCCCCTGGATAAACTGCAAACGTAATGGTTCACCTGCTGCCTGAAGCAAATAGGCAAGTTTCTGAATTTCCAAGACTGTGAGCGGATAATCCAACGACAGATATTGCTCCATCAGCGCAATCAGCAGGGCACGAGCGCGGGTGAGTGGTGGAAAAGAGGTGCTGGCTGACTGTTTCTGGCTTCGCTGCTGGAGGTTTAAAGATTAGCACCCATACATCTGGCACCTGAGCAAATGCTACTTCAATCATTGGGGCAACTCGTGACCACGCTAACCTGCCATTGCCACAGCCCAGAGGCGGAACAGCGATCGAGCGGATCTTTAGCCACCTGACCGCTTCAATCAGTGCTTGTAACCCGATTTCAATATCTTCAATGCGGGATAGATTTTTCCAATGGCGTTTAGTGGGGAAATTGATGATGTAACGGGGATGAGTTAAATAACCTGTAGGTACGATGAACATTTGCCCAGGCTTAACTTCGCCATCCTGGCACGCTCGTTGATACTCCTCAAAATTTTCTGGGAACGCCTGCTTAAATTGCAGTGCCAACCCCTTTCCCATCACACCGACGCAGTTGACGGGGTTCACAAGAGCTTCAGCATTTGCCTTAAGTAAATTACCCGAACAGGTTTCTAGCATGATCTTCGTTTCTCAGTTTCCCAAGCGTATCAAGTTACCCGTTGCATACCTTGGAAATTTGACAAGTTCTTCAAACATGCTGAGGACGATGGATTAGAGAGAAGCCAAAAATTCCCCATGCTCTGGACTCCCAATCCCCTGCCCAAGCACACGAAGTACCTCACCCAGATTGCCAGATAGGAGAGCTTCGCTCGCCAGCCATAGCCCTGGGAATTGCTGGCTACGAAAAACGCCCTGCTCGTTAGCCGTTAGAGATTGATACTCCCCATCTTGGAGATAAAACCAATCAATCTGCTGGCTGTAAGTGCGCCAAACCACGTACTCCTGGACTCCGTTACGCCTGTAGACCCGAAGTTTGTCATGGAGGTCGTAGGAAGCACTGCTAGCTGCCACTTCAACGATCAGTTCGGGAGAACCTTCGATATAATCGTCCTCACTAATGGACGATCGCCCATTCTGTTCGAGTCGCAATACCGCATCTGGCTGGGGTTCATTATCCCCATCTAAGCGCACCGTTGGATTGTCGTAACACCTTACACCCGGACTAGCGGCTTCATAGGTAGCCAGCCAGCAAATAATATGAGCGTGGGGGCTACCATGAGCCTGTGCACGTAATGGGGATGCCACGTAAACAACTCCTTCAATCAGTTCCGCCTTCTTGAGGTGAGGCATGGCATGATAACGGCGCTCAAATTCGGCGCGGCTGAGGCGATCGCCGCTTTCAAGAGGCGGAATTTTGGCTAACCGTTCTGCGGTCATGGCAGGAGATCAGGCGAGGCAGGTAAAGGGAATTGCTCTTCATTCTAACAGTGCCCGTTGTAGCTGCACTGCCCATCAGCCCTTTCAGCGTTTCCGCCGCTTGCTTCAGGCAATCGCTGACTTAGGGAAAGATTTTATGCGAAAAAGACGATTACTATTCCCTAAGTAAATAACAACTAGCCAGACTAAAACAGTTGTATCTTCTGTAATTTAGCAATTTAGGGAATACTGATGCTTCTGTGGGGACAATTTATTCCCTAAATCACGATCCAAAATAACAAGGATGGCACCCCGAAGCCGACCGGAACGTCTAATTCAAGAACTCCAAGCTTGGCAAGATGAAGAACTGACAGAACTGGCTGCCATGATTACAGGACTGTTGGAGTCCCGACAGCAGGAAGCAGTTGATGCTTCTCAAGAGCGGCGGGAGGATGGAACTCCATTGGGAAGACATGGCGGTCGAGGTCACATTGAGTTGAAAATGATTCCAGATGCAAAGACGGGCAAGACCTATGGGCCGTATCGGTATTTGCGCTACTGGGGTGTGACCAAGAAGGGAACGAAGGGATTGAAGAGCGTATATTTAGGGAAAGGAACTGGAGCAAATGAATAGGTTTTTAACTCGTGTCTATCCTCCTGGTAAGTTTAACCATCTAAGGTGATTTGAGGACCATTAACTGAAATTCGATAAACTACGAGCAGCCGTAATTTCTAACTTCCATGCCCACTATGGATCAATTGCCGCAGGTTGATATGGTGAACCATACTCATCCGGCGCTCGATGGTCATCCGATTTTGACTAGTGAGCGGTCAGGATGGACCGGCATCTTTTTCCATCACTATGATCATCCAGCTCACCAAAGTCCAACGCATCAATGGATGCAGCATATTATTGGCATCACAGGACAGGGCGGGCATCCGGTTGAGTCAGAGCATCAGGTAGAGGGGAAACGTTTAACCTGTTACTGTCAGCCCGGTGAAATGTTGTTAATCCCGGCTGGAGTCACCTATTCGTCGCTCTGGTGTGATGCTGGTGAATTTTCCCTGCTGGGATTTTGTCCTCAGTTTCTTGAGCAGGTCGCCTATGAATCTGTCCGAATGAAGCAGGTTGAATTGATTCCGCACATCGGAGTTAGCGATCGGTTGGTTCAGCAGATTGGATTGGCTCTGAAAACAGATATTGAAGCAAAACATCCGGCGGGTCGAATGTTTGGAGAATCGCTCGCAACGGGTTTAGTGATTCATCTTCTAAAGCAGTATTCTGTCTGGCAGCCTCAATCGCTTTCTAATGATAAAGGTCGTTTGTCAGAATATCAGTTACAAAAAGTGTTCAAGCACATTCAAGACCACCTTGAACAGGATATTGCTTTGTCCGATATTGCCAGTGTTCTAAATCTAAGCCAATATCACTTCTGTCGTTTGTTCAAACAATCAACTGGATTATCTCCTCATCAGTATTTAACTCAGTGTCGGATTGATCGTGCCAAGCAGCTATTGCGAGCCACTCGACTCACGATTACTGAAATTGCACTTGCCGTTGGGTTGAACAATCACAGTTCTTTCACTCGGCTGTTTCGTCGCTATGTTGGGACGCCTCCGACAGAATTTAGAGCGTCATTGTAGAAACTCAGCAGGATCTGCACAAGTTGAGCAAATAAGGTCAAGCTTTGAGAGAGGAGCGATCGCTACACTCAGCCTATCCATCACTTCAGTTGGAGCAATGCTGATGACACCCCTTATCAATCCTGATGTTGCGACCTTCATCAATGTCTTTACCGTCGAACCCACCCGATAAAATGCCCTTGTTCATCGCATTCGGTTTGATGCAGAAAACACAATCAGTCGGCAACCTGGATTTATCAAAGCAATCATTTACCGCAGTTTAGACAGTTCTAGAGTGATCAATGTTGTGCAATGGGAAAGCATAGAAGCAAGCCGAGCAATTCATCGTAATCCAGAGATAGTCGCTGGATTTGCTAGCTATCAAGAGCTTGATGTTGAAATGGATTTGCGTTACTACGAAGTAGCATTAACGGTAGGACAACTGCTTACAACTCAAGACCACAGCGCTTTAATGGCTCAAGTCGATGTGCTGTATGTGACACCCGAAAATCAGCAGCGTTTGCTAGACCACCTGATTCAGTATCCGACTCCTGTGCTCCCGTCTCAAGCAGAGGATCAATCAATTGTTTGGTTACGCAGCCTGGATGGGATTCAGGTCATTCGATTGCTTTACTTACATAACGGTCATGATCATAGGAATACTGAACTAAGCTTTAATCAATTTTCTACCAACGAAACGTGGATTAAGCAAATAGATACTAGTCGTTACCAGATTGAATGTTGCGTAGAAAAACACAGTTTACTCATATAACGCTTTGATGCAATTACCACAATTTCTTGCAAATCTGATGAATTTGAAGAGGTTTGGATCATGACACTTGAAACAGGTGAAGAGACACTGCTTAGTCCGAAACGGGACAGTCAAAAGCTTTTCAAGCTCAGTCTGAGACAGAAGAACTGGGTTCTATCATTTCACATTGGCTTTGCCGCGTTATGGACTGGAACTGTTCTCAGTATGTTTCTAATTGCATTGAGAAATAATAATACGGCTAATGCAGATATTCTCTTTGCGCTCAACTGGGTGATCAATTTGCTGGATGATTTTATTGTGATTCCTGCGGCGATCGGTTCTGTGGTGACAGCAACTATTCTTTGTTGGCAAACGAACTATGGATTTTTCAAATTTTACTGGGTGATGACCAAATGGATTTTGACAACAGGATTAATCATTTTTGGAACGTTCTGGTTGTTTCCCTGGGGAAAGACAGCTGAGGCGATCGCTCAATCAGAAGGTTTAGGGGCATTCAATAATTCCGTTTACACCTTTGATGCAAAAGGAGTGCTGATTGGATCAGCTATTCAAGTTTTACTTCTGTTTGTCATTATTGTGATTTCGACACTGAAACCTTGGGGAAGAA
>DATNPS010000059.1:0-6589 GCA_036703095.1 Crinalium sp.
TGCAAAGTGTTGGGTGCTGGGTGTTGGGCATTAGGTGTTGGGGTAGAGATGCGATCGCATCTCTACCCCAACACCTAATGCCCAACACCCAGCACCCAACACTTTGCATTACCTCATCACCCATACCACAACCTACACTTACGATCAGCCGATCGCACTCTTGCCTCATGTTGTGCGGTTGCGTCCGCGCTGCGACGTAACGCAGGTGTTAAAGAAATTTGCCTTTGAGGTGCGACCAAAACCGTTACAGATGTCGGAAAACATTGACCTGGACGGTAACACTATCCTTAAGCTGTGGTTTAAGGAGGAATCCACTTCCTCTCTGATTGTTTCTGTCACCTCAGAGGTAGAAACGTATCGCACCAATCCGTTTGCTTATCTGTTAGAACCCTGCGCTATTCACCTACCGATTGATTATCCTGCCTCTCTACTCAGTCAGCTCCAGCCTTATTTAGTTGGGCAGTCGTCTTATGCGTCGGGAATGCTCGATCCGGTAGCCATTCAGCTAGCGCAAGAAATTGCTGACCTTACGCAAGGTAATGTGGTGTCATTTTTGAGTGAACTAAACCAGCGTATCAGCCAATCTTGTCAACACATGATTCGTGAGACAGGCGATCCATTTCCACCCGGCTTGACCTGGAGCAAAAAAGCCGGGTCGTGCCGCGACTTAACCGTGCTGTTTATGGAAACCTGTCGGGCGATCGGGCTGGCCACTCGGTTTGTTAGTGGCTACCAGGAAGGCGACCCGGATTGGGAACATCGTCACCTCCACGCTTGGGCTGAAGTATACCTGCCGGGAGCCGGATGGCGCGGGTATGACCCGACTCAAGGACTGGCAGTGAGCGATCGCCACATTGCCTTAGTCGCCAGCTCATCGTCTCGCTACACGACTCCCATCAGCGGCAGTATTAAGGGCATAGCACAATCAAAGATGGAGTATAAACTCACCATCGAACCGCGTGCTTAAACTAACGTGAATTTGACGAATGCGCAAAAAAGTGCCCGTGCGACGCACGGGCACTTTTTTGCACCATTTGAGCCGCGCGTCGCGCGGCTCAAATGGTGCTATTGAATTCACGTTAAACTATCACCTCAACATAACCGGAGAGCCTGATTATCATAGAGTAAGGCTCAAAGGTAATCATTACTTCAATAGTTTATAGATGTCTAATTCCGTATCCTGGACTCCGCAACTCACCGAAGATGGTTCCTTTACTTTCTTTTCAGAAGAATTTGGTGAATCATTTCATAGTCGCTATGGGGCTAAAGAAGAGGCGTTTCTTAAGTTTGCGAAGGCGACCGACCTGGCGGAAAAAGCACAGCACGGAGAATTGCGATTGCTGGACGTGTGCTATGGGCTGGGATATAACACAGCAGCAGCACTGGACGTGATCTGGACGGTGAATCCGAATTGTCGGGTTGCAGTGTATGGATTAGAGCTGGATGAAACCGTACCAAAAGCAGCCATCACGCCTCCATTAATCAACGTGTGGTCAGAGGATGTGCAAATTGTGTTAAAGGCGATCGCCCAGGATCATCAGTTCTGTAGCAATCGCTTGAGTGCCACATTACTGATCGGGGATGCTCGTCAAACGCTTCAAATGCTTTTTGAGTCGAGTTTTCAGGCGGATGCCATTTTCTTTGATCCATTTTCGCCGCGTCGCTGTCCGCAGTTGTGGACGGTAGAGTTTTTTGCGACGGTTGCCAAATGTTTAGCGCCAACGGGAAAACTGGCAACTTACTCGCGTTCTGCATCGGTGCGATCGGCGATGCAAGCAGCGGGATTATGTATTGGTACAATTCCACTCGGTGCAGCTCATTTACCTCATGAGTGGTCACAGGGAACGGTGGGGAGTTTTGATGAAAAAACACTGCATCCACTTTCACAAATGGAACAGGAGCATCTCAAAACGCGTGCAGCCATTCCATATCGAGATCCATACTTGAATGCATCAGCAGAAGTAATTTTGCAACAGCATCACGTAGAACAACAAATGTCTCAACTAGAGTCAACATCGAGTTGGCGACGACGTTGGGGAATTCATTAAAACTGCTGAGACGACGGTGTTACGGATAGAGACACTATGACCATTCTGAGAAAACCAACTAAAGAAGAGATTCAGGCGGCAGTTGGTAAAACAGTTCCTGATATTATTGCGCCTGATTTAGACGTGTTGTTTTGTGGCATTAATCCCAGCCTGTATAGCGCTGTTGTCGGTCATCATTTTGCTCGTCCCGGCAATCGCTTTTGGCCAACATTACACGCTGCTGGATTTACCGATCGCCTCTTTTCACCCGCCGAGGATGATGACCTGTTAAAGCTCGGATATGGCATTACCAATGTGGTCGATCGAGCAACCGCCAGTGCGGATGAACTGGCTCCAGATGAATATCGAATTGGGGGACAACAGCTTGCCGCTAAGGTCAAAACGTATCGTCCTCGGTTTTTAGCGGTATTAGGCATTGGTGCCTATCGCACGGCATTTAGAAAACCTAAAGCAGTCATCGGGCGACAGGATGAAACACTGCATGGGGCGATCGTGTGGGCGTTGCCCAATCCCAGTGGGTTAAACGCGCACTATCAGCTCACCGATCTAGCCCTTACCTTTGGAGAATTGTTGATTGCCGTAAAAGGTGAATAATGGACACCTCAGTTGCCATCAATGGCGACATCGCCATACACATTAATCGTAAAACCAAAATTAATCATTAACATGTCGTGGGGATAGTTTTCTGGAAGAGGGGCAAACGGTGCAGCGCGGCGAATGGCGGCCTTTGCCTCTTGATCGACCTTGTCAGAACCGGATGTTTGAACGGTTTGAGGCGTACTGATCTGCCCACTGCGGGTAATCACAAATTCCACAACGGTGCGGCGCGATCGCTCGGTTGGACTGCGAACCCACTGTTGCCTCACGGCTTCTCTCAGGGCATCCAGGTAAGGCGCTAAACCTGCATCCTCACTCGCATCCACACCAGGAGGTCTAGCCGACGAGCGATCGGGATTGATCGAGGTGTTGGTCAGGGCATTACCTGAAAGTGCCAGTAGATCTCGTGCACTGGAACCAGTAGGCTGACTTGAACGAGCCGTATTCTGATTTGAATGGGGCGATCGCTGGTTTGAATGAACCGCTGGTTGACTTGAACTAGAGGAATTTCGGGCTGGGTTGATCGACTCTTGATTTTGTTGGACTGGCCATTGAGGTGACTGAATAGGAGGAATGGCGATCGCCTGATTCTGTTCTCTAGCCGCAGGAGTTGTTCCGGGCGAGGTTGGCGTTGCAGATGCCCTCAGTGAACGCGACGGTTGGTTTGCTAAGGGGACAGGAGATGATGCATCGGGGGAGCGATCGCTCTGGGATGGAAGAGTATTCGTCGGTGGAGGTGCAGACGGAGACGCGATCGCCTTCCTGCCTTCAGAGGAATCGATCGCCGAAACAGGGCGATCGGGCTGAATTTCGCCACCTGCTTGAGACGTGTGAGAGGCGCGATAGCGTAAATTTTCAGGTTGAGGCTTGGTAGCGGAGTCTGACGGAATTTCAACGTAATCAATTGGGATCAAGGCTTGGGGTTGGGCTTGGGATGCAGAGGGCTTGAAGAGGCGATCGCCCAAGAGCAAAACAACCGTATGCAGCAGCAGAGATACGACTATGAATAGCGTTAAGCGACTGGGACGCTGAAATCGATGCGATCGCGTTTCTTTGGCAAACATACGGCGCAACCCTGACCAAACACCGACAAGAATGACATCATACACCGGGTCAAAGAACGCGAAAACTCCTACAGGGTAGTTTTTGTGGCTATAACAATAACGCCAGGAGCGGGAAGCACGACTTAGCCGCGTTTCCCGCTCCTAAAATCAAATTTTATTTAGTCCTAAAACCAAATTTTTAATTTTGGAACGTGCAGCAGAGCCAACGTTCCAAAATTAAGTTTCGGGTTTTATTAAATCCACGAGCCTAAGCGACTACATCTTTCAACCTTGGGCCTGCTTGAGTTTGCTCAACTTCTCCATGCGCTTTCAGTAAAGCCGCAATTTTACGCCGCATCAGAATACCCGGTTTGTCGGTGAGCATGTGCTGTTCATAACTGGGGCTAAGCGGCACATCATAATCCGTGGATTCTAAAATGGCCTTATCTTCTAGTGTGACCTGCCGATCAAAGGCGATCGCATCAGCCGCTTTGGTTTCAGCTTCCGTGTCGTTGCGCAAGCAAAACTGCACGATTTGAGAAGTGGAATCGTTAATCGGTGTGGCAGTATTGACGATCACATGCACCAGACCGTTGGGATAGGCAATGCGGAGTTTGCAGGTGAACGGCATAAACCAATCCATATCCATCGTCCGCACCGTGCTTTGCTCCTCCATCTTGAGGTTTTGCTGTTGCAAGGGTGGATTGACGACGCCTAATACGGCCTTCAGGTGAATACCCTGCTCTGTCTCTGAAATGTCCATCACTTCAGGTGTGGGATGGTCGGGACTGCCAAAGGTTTTGGTGTGAACAAAGGTGGGATGGGCTGTATCAAACTCGTTTTCCATTACCCGCAACCCGGCACAACCCCAGGGTTCGTAAAACTCGTGGATCAGCCGAAATGTTGGATCAAACGCTTCAGGCAGATAAGGAATATCGGCCAGCGGTTCTCCTAAACAAACCCAGGCATAGCCATAGCGTTCGGCGCAATGATAGGCATCCACCCGGTAGCTTGCAGGTACATCACTGTCCGGAATTTGGGGCACCTGCACACAGGTTCCTTTCGCATTAAACCGCCAGCCATGATATGGACATGCAATATTTCCATCCACAACCTTACCCTTCGATAGTTGGGCCGTTCGATGACAGCACCGATCCTGCACAGCGGCTGGATTACCGTCTGCATCAAGCCACAGCGCAAGACGCTGACCGAGTAGCTCAAACGACTTGGGCTGCTCTGATAGCTGTTGCATAGGCATCACAGGGTACCAAAACCGTTTGAAAACCGATTGTTTAGTAACAAGCATGGCTATATCACGTCCGAAAAAATGGTTAGGAGACTATTAAATTCCAGTAATTCACAACTTGGATCGCAACACTGTCACGCTAACTACTTTAAACGCAGCAATTCTTGCTTTCAAACTGATTGTGAATTTTGTGCCCTCGCAAGGTTGCAAAATTCACCGATAGTGGCAGCCTTTCTCGTAGGGTAGGCATTGCCCACCAAAGCTCTACAGTTCAAGCCTCATGCAGATGGTGGCCATTGCCAGCCCTACAAATAAAATTGCTATTCTCTAGGGAATTTTGTAGACTACTGCTGAATCCATACATAGCCCCCCTCGTGTTTGGACGGAAGCGATGGCGAATTTTGTTTACGTGACGTTTGAAAAATCGATTCGCAGCATTCGGCGTTCTGGAATTATGGCAGAGCAAACGCCTGCGTCTGTTCCGGATGGTGTTCATGCCATGCCAGTGATTGTGCGATCGCACGAGACCTACAAGTGGCAACAGGAGTTACGCCACAAAGGGCAGCGCAACCTGTGTGGCGTATATTTTCAGATTCCCGATCACGAACTGGTTTGGATTAGTCTTTATAACGAACTGTATCGTCCGACAGCTGCCGCAGAGGCCGTTAGTTTATTAACTGATAAATTAGTTGAACAAGATTTTAAGTTAATTATTCCACGTTCTATTTCAAAGTCTGAAATTCGCCAAATCCGATACGTACCGTCCAGCGCGTTACCCAATTATCAGAATCCGCTGTTAAGCTATTCTGGGTTAAGCAAGCCCGTCGCAACTCAGCAATCTTACGCTCAACCGCTCTAGTGTTTGCAACACTATTAACCCGGCAATTAAATAGGGCGTGTTGTAGGGGCATGGCATTCGGTAGTAATATCTCGGTCATTATAGAGAACTAATTGCCCGAATGCCGCGCCCTTGCAGGAACATCAGGATTGCGATCGCAACATCCATTTAGATGCCAATTGTGCAAATTTCCTGATGGTGCCAGAAGCTAGAGCTTCCGGCAGTAGCTCTAGCTCTTAACCCAAACACTCTTGGGGAGCAGACAGGACAATCCTTTTTCATCCGTCGTCATTGCACTCAGGCGGCAATCCATTCGCATACTGGCAAGCCCGTAAGCATCCAGTTCAGACAATCCTTTTTCTTGCTGCAATAGATTGATCATCGCCAAGGACGCATTCTTCATCACCTGGTTCAAATCTTTTCCTTTATCTGACGTGACAAAGTATTCAGATGTGCTGGTTGTGGGATACTCAACGGTCTTGGTCGCACGCAGATTTTTAGGATTGAGACAGTGAATTCCGCGTACCCGGTTCACTACTTGCGAAATGCGACAGTCTGACACTTTGGGCATCAGGTCGGCGGCAGCTTCTGGGGTAAGCGCACGTTGTTCCGAGAGAAATTTTGCGGTTTCAGTCTTGGCCATGTCCATCGCGACATTCAAATCTTCATTGATGCCGATGGTAATCCAGTCGGTCGGCGTCTCGCCTCTGGGATAGGCTAAACTCTGTCCCTTGATCACCGAGACATTTAGCACCAATTCCTTAAACGCGGTTTCCAGAGCCGTCAGGTTAATTTCGCCATTTCCCTGAGCGGCGTG
>DATNPS010000061.1:0-4252 GCA_036703095.1 Crinalium sp.
TGGCTGGGGTGCGACCCCTAGTTTGGCAAGGCGATCTCCCCAAAAGGGTTGGTCGCTGAAGAATGGAATCACAATCGCAGGAACACCTGCTCTCAACCCTGCTGCGGTTGTTCCTGCGCCGCCATGATGGACAACCGCAGAGACTCTGGGAAACAACCAGTCATGGGGAACGGATTCGAGCTGAAAGACTGTATCGGGCCGAGCCATTTGCCCAATTCCACCCCAACCACTTAAGAGGATGCCTCGTTGCCCTGTTTGCTTAAGGGCAGCTAGCACGATCTCAGTTGTTGTAGCGGGATCACGTCCAGTCATGCTGCCAAAACCAATGCAAATTGGTGGAGAACCCGCAGCTAGAAAATCTACCAGATCAGCAGGAGGCACAAAATCTGCGGCAGCGTCGAGAAACCAATATCCCGTAACGTGATGGCGATCGCACCAGTTTGTAGGCTTAGGAATCACCGTTGAACTGTAGCCATAGAGAATCGGAATTTGGGCTTGCTCCAGGCGGCGAAATGGTTCAGAAAACAGCCCGACGGCAGGAAGGTTCAGAACAGATTGCCGCCAGCGATTAATCGATGTGCGAAACGTTTGCCAGAGAATCTGTCCGATCAGGGGATAGGTTAGCGCATTATAAAATTGCCCTAGACGCAGCCCTGGTGGAGTAGTGGGAAAAGGAAAATCTGAATTGGCAGTGATGGGAAGTAGGCTGCTTAAAAAGAAGGGAATGTTGAGCTTCTCGGCAATGTCGTAGCCTGCGGTAGTAGTAATGGAAGAAATGATCACATCTGTGTGCTGACAGGCAGACCAAAAATCGTTGAGCATTGTGGTCATTAACGTTTCTGCGGCTTTGGCAAACTGACGAATTGAAGCGATCGGATTGCCACCTGACTCTAGTAGTTTTTGTCCGTCTTCTCCGCTGAGCAACGCCTGCATATCGCCTGCAACCGGAGCAAACGCTAGCCCATGATTGCGAACGAGCGATTCAAACGGTTGATGGGTTGCGACTTGAACGGAGTGACCTGCTTGCCGTAAGCCCAGTCCCAGTGCAAGATACGGCTGAATATCTCCACGAGAACCTGTGGTTAAAATAGTGATGTGCATGGTTTTAGATTGGATAATCTTTGCAAAAATGGGAATTGTTCTGAGGATTTCTCTTACTGAATTTTTCCATCACTCAACGGTTTAGCGGCGATCGCTCCTCTGGCTAAACATTCACCTCATTTGCAACTCCATTTAACAACTCTGCCAGTTCATCAGGACGACTCAACATCGCTGTATGTCCTGTGTTGAGGGTTAAAACCTTCGCTCCAATATTGGCTGCTATCTCATCTTGTTTTGATGGCGGCAGGATACCTTGATCTTGTAGCAACTTAATGTAGGTACAAGGAACGGAAGGCATCTTTTGCCGTGAGACAGGCTCGTAGAATAACGCGGGTGGCTCTGGATGCTTACCACCTGCCAAGACCTGTTGCACCGTTGTCTCATCCATATCATTGCAAAGAGTTTTCCGCATATCTTCTTCTATCGCTTTATCCATGAAAGATAGCTTCCATGCGGTTAATCGCAGCCACACGGCAATTCCAAACCGTTCGGAAGGACGGAAAATGGAAATCGCTGGTTTTCCCTCTGGTGGAATATTCGCACCCACAAAAACGATGTGTGCTACTTGTTGAGGTAATAATGTTGCAACAGCGGGAGCAAGAACACCGCCAATCGAATGGGCAACCAAAACAACTTTTTGATAACCGGATGATTCAATTTGAGACTGAATGTATTGTGCAGAGTCCTTAATCGTCAATCGATTCAGGTTCGTGCCCGGAGCCGCACGACCTACAGCAAGCGTAGGAAAATTCAGGAGTGGAATCATTCGTTCCCAAACCCATGTATCCAGTCCGCCACCATGAATGAGTACAAACGCTAAATCCATCTCTGAGTTCTCCAATACTTGCTTGATAGATGTTGTACACAATTACTTCGTCAATTAACTGCCCTAGCAATCTCGCGTTACTTTAATCTCAAACTTTAGCAGCTAGGTTTTTGCGGTTGCCTCCACTAATGATTGCTGCATAACGCTGCTATTCAGCGGCTGCGAACCAAACCCAAACATCACACGAGTAAAAATCGGCAGTTCATTGCTATATCGTTGTTAGATATCGCCACTTGTCTCGCGAACTTTGGCATGGGAACCCGGCTAAGTGCTGTGGTAGACCATCAGTAATCTTGAAGCAAGGAGACTTTGAGCTAACAAAGATGTGTCCTTCTGGTTCGTTGTTCGGTGCTTGCTCCAATTCGCCCAATGGAACTCCAATCTTGGTTGGATCGTTAGCGATCGCGCAGATGAGCAACGGTGTGGGTTTCCAGTAGTTCTAGCCTTAACCTTGCTGAGAATTGCCTTGTGGCTAAAAACGCAGTTGCTCAAACCAAATTCGCACTTCGGTTTCGCTGCCACAGTTTACTGACCGCCCAGTATGTGGGTCATAGCAGTGATAGTAAATCTCTCCAGCAGAATTACGTCTCTCCCAAATACACGGTTCATGATCTCGCATAATAGAGTGTATGAGGTCAGCCCAAAAACGGCGCAGCCAAGAAGGAGACTTTCGTTCGGGTGTCTTATTGTGAACAATAACTCCAGCATTCATAATGCTAGTTGTCATCTGATGGATTGTCTTAGACTCTGAGAAATGCATGAGTGAACTCCTTGTGAATGGCATTGAAATACGATTAGTGAGTAATTCACGATTTAAGTAGGCAAGCCTAATTAAACCAAACCCAGAAAACCGGGGGAGTGCCCCGGAGGGGCACTCCCCCGGTTTTTCTATCTAATGTTTAATTGTGCCTACCTACTTACAAAGATTAAAAAGCTTATTATGCTGCGATCGCACTTGCTTCAATTAATTGCGTCTCGTTAACTCTAAAAGGTTCTAACGGTTTTAGATTAGAGAGATAAACACTGGATAATTCCTGCCGTGCAAACGGCTTATCTTCGTTGAGAGGATAGTAGAACGTAATTGTTGTCTTGCAAGGACACAACTCCAGTTCGGGTTGCGTTAATGTCGTGAGTAGAGCACTTAGCACGCCTTCAGGGATTTGCAGTGCTTGAGCAAGGTAATCAATTGCGATAGGATAGCCCCACTCTGTATCGTGCCCTCGTTTTGATCATGTCTTTGTTGTTTAATTGCTTACATTTACAACGGTAAGCTGGAACTCAATTAGAGTCAGCCCTGTTAAAGCGAGGAGATCAGAAAGCAGAAAGCGAGGAAAAGCGAGGTTGGCAGTTTTTAAGGCAGTTGGGACAATAGCATCAGCTAGGCCGTTATTGGCGAAAATCAATTAAACCTAACTAGAACTCTTCCGAGTAGTGACTGCAATTCAACAAAACCAACGTTACTGAGTGCCACTCTGCAAACAATCGCGATCGCAGCTTAGAGGTATCTCACACTCACGGCTTCCCAGTCAACTTTTGGTTCATTGGTCATGTGAAAGAGAACCTCAACTTGCCGCCCTTCTGCATCTAACCCAATGACCAGTAGCCCTCGGCTTGTTTGTTCTTGAGCGAAAATGCCTTTTAAGTCTGAGAACTTCATACCTCTACTCCTGCCTAGAATCTGAACTTTTGGCAATAACGGGTTCAGATCTTTCATACTGCTCACGATGACGTGCAGCTAATCGCATATATTCTGGATCAGTCTTCGCCAATTGCCACTGTTCATAAAAAATCCTGGCCGATTGAGCTTTGATCGGATCTTCTTCGCGCGGCAAAACCGTTTTGGAATCTGCTACATACTTGCGTCCTGACTTGTGATTGGCATAGCGACGCGATCGCGTGTACCCCATCTGCAAAAACTTTCGCGCCATATCCATCCCCACAAAATCGCCTTGTTTTTTGTATTGGAGAAACAGGCTGTAGATTGTGTCAGCAGACTCACGGGCAATGTCTGGGCTTTTGAATTTCCAGTAGGGCAAAATCTCACTCTTGTAAGGTTCAACCAGCAAAACGCCCTGCTCACCTCGACCAATTCGGTACAGTTCTGGATGTTGGCGAAAGTCGATTGCCTTGAAATCGAGGGAGTAATCAAATTCATTCATCGGCAAAAGCTTAGCTAAATTTAGGACAACCAGCTTTGAACCAGCTTCTTTATATTGACCGAATCTATTGTCAATGGAATCGCCCTGCTGGCATACTGCACTTTCAACACTCTATAGCAGTCCTAAATCATTTGTGAGATGAGTTGTGAGTTTGGGCGCGGGGCGT
>DATNPS010000070.1:0-12779 GCA_036703095.1 Crinalium sp.
TGTAATTATGGTGACAGGAAATACGGGATTACTGGATCGAGCAAAAGCAAAATTAGTAGGGGCATCTGGCTATCTAACCAAACCATTTACACAATCGGATTTAATTCAAACTGTGTTCATGCATTTGAGTTAGAAAAATAGCCGTTTTACTGAATGATTTTGCATTAACCCTTCAGCTTTCCAGAGCGGAATTGAAGAAGATTACAAAGCATATTAGGAGGTGCTATTTTCTATAAATTCATTTTTTATGCAGTGACCTTAAAATGGGCTGTGAGAGCTGTACCTGAAGAGGAATAGTTCTTATGGCCCATTCATTTTGCAGTTGATGTGGGGTTCCAATCATCAAAGACAAACTCTTTAATACCAGTGTTTTTTGCATTGAATGAAGTAGCTGAACTCTAAATCCTAAATTTCTCAAATTCCGTAACGTCGGCCATACAGACTATACAGGTTTCCTGGGGAAATAAATCTTTTTTATCTGGTCAATACTTATTTATTTGGGAACAATTAATCCGGGTAAAACTGAAGATTCTAGAAGTAGTAACTAGTTCATAAGAATCTTGAGAATGGGTACTACGTTAATGGGCACGATCTTAGTAGTAGAGGATACTCCTTCTGAAATGGAATTATTGAGCCATTATCTGAGACAAAGTGGCTATGTTGTGATTAATGCCACCAGTGCGAAAGAGGCGCTCAATAAAGCGATCGAGCAAAAACCAGATGCCATTGTCACCGATGTGGTCATGCCTGGAATGAGCGGGTTTGAGCTTTGCCGCAGCCTTAAGAAAAATCCTGCTACTGACAAAGTACCAATTGTCATCTGTTCGTCTAAGAATCAGGAAATCGATCGCCTCTGGGGCATGAAGCAGGGAGCCGATGCCTACATTGCGAAACCGTTTACCCGTGAGCAATTGGTTCGTGCCATTAAATCGGTTACAGCTTAACGCACACTTAAAGCGCAATGAATACCTCTGCATTGACCCAGTTCTCTAGAAAGTCTCAGAGAACGTTAGGAGATGCTTATCTCAAATTTCAGCTTTGCGCCAATGCCCCTGCCGTTATTTCCATGCGGCACGCTCAAGAAGCGCTGACGCTATCGGCCCGGCAGCTCACGCCGATGCCGAATATGCCATCGTGCATGTTGGGATTGATGAATAGACGGAGCCGAGTTTTATGGGTTGTTGATCTGGCGCAATTGCTGGGGCTATCCATGTTAGGAGGCGGGATACAGCAATATAACCTGATTATTGTGCAGGTTGGGTCAGTGCCGTTGGGGTTAGCGGTGCAGCAAGTAGAGGGCATTACCTGGTTAGAAGCCAGCTCCATTCAATCGCCTTTGCGGCATGTTGATCCAACCGTTATTCCTTACTTATCAGGGTGTGTATTGCAGCAGCAAGAAATTGTCTTGGTGTTAGATGCAACTGCTGTTTTGAATTCACCCATTTTCCAAAGCTACTGAGCTTTGCCTATTCAGCCTTCAGTAGATCGATTAAGCACATAGACACGATTACATACAAAACCCCAAAGGGTGGGTGCTGCACCTTTTGGGGTTTAACTAGGTCTAACTACTGGCTAAAGAACTGGGAGAGCAAGCCAGAAAAATGCTCCTCCGGTTTTTACAAAGATTTTTAACTATGACCACTTCCTTACATTGTTTGCATAGTTCCCTGATTCTAAGAGGTCTGCTTTATGGTTAATCGGACTCATACGACAGATGGCAATAGTAAATCGCGTTCTCAAACGGAGTTTCCACCGCCGCCATCATCCTTCTCATCCCAGTCAACTTTCTCTCAAGACGCGTATGATGCCAGCGAAGTAGAAGATGATGAGGGAATAGCAAACCTGCCAGAGCAGCCGTTTTCACAACCGTCTAGCCCGGCTGCATCCAGTCCTGAACCGACTAAATCAGATTCTTTTTGGGTAAAGCTAAAGCTGCTCAACCAAGACAACAAACCCCTGCTGCAACAGATGGTGACGCGATTGGTGCCTGGGGTGTTGGTGCCGTTGAGTGCGATCGCCATCATTAACTATGTCTTGACCTCTAAAGAGGCTGTCGAGAATGCTCGTCAAGAGTTAGGAGCAGAAGCGTTAACGATTGGGGAAGTCGCAGACAAGCTTGTGGTTTCCGGATTAGAGACCGCAGATGTGATTGCGAATAACCCGTTTGTCATTTCAGAAGCGCGTAACGGCGGAGTGTTTGCCGAAACAACCGGGTTGACTAACATTCCCATTGAACAACTAGAGCAGCGGTATGCTACCACAAAGCAGATGCGTCCCAACCCCACATTGGATACGTATCTGAAACAGATTGTTGAATCAAGTTCAATTTCTGACTTTTTGATTACAGATAAACATGGTCTCAACATCGGCTATGCAGGCTTACCCTCTGACTTTATGCAAGGCGATGAAGCCTGGTGGCAAAAGGCCAGAGATCTAGGTAAAACCTACTTCCAACAGTCGTTTGATGCGTCCTCAAACACGTTAGGCTTTGAAATTTATCATCCTATTTTTGCTCCGCGTTCCAAAGAGTTTTTAGGGGTGATGGAGGTTACGATTCCGGCGGAATATTTCGATCGCTTGTTTGAGGTAATCAAAATTGACCAATTGTTTACCTCAGTTGAGATTCAGGTGGTTGGTGCAGATGAAGAAAATAATTTAGCTCCGGTTGCGACGCTCAGAAAAGATGGGGTAGCGCAAGAGAAAGATGTGCTGGGTAGCAGTGAGGTGATTAAACGACTGACGGCACTGAAAGCGATCGCCGAATCCAGCAACATCGAAGAAGCGATCCGATCAGCTAGTTTCCCCATCACTCAAATTAAGCATAGGGGTGGAGAAGTTGGATTTGAGAGCACGCTGATTGATCAGGGCCGCAGCTACGTATTTACTAGCGTTCCGAATACACCGTGGGTGGTGGTGGCGTCGGTAGCCCAAAGTGAAATTAACAGTACCGTGCGCAGCGCAGCACTCCTGTCCCTGTTGACGATTCTCGTCGAAGGAACTGTACTCACCATCATTATTGTTCAAGTTGCCCGTCAGTTGTCCAAACCGCTGACTCAGCTCACCGGAGCCGCTAACCAGGTGGCATCGGGAAATCTCAATGCCTATGCGACACCCGAAGGGTCATCTGAAACACACACCCTGGCAAATAGCTTTAACAACCTGGTGAATCGAGTAAAAGCCCTGCTGCAAGCCCAGGCGGCAGAAACGGAGCGATCGCAAATTCTGCGGGATGTCACTCTCGACATCATTCAGGCTACGGATGCTGAAGCGATCCTGACCCAATTTCCGATTACCCGCGTGCGACAGGTTTTAAAAAGCGATCGCGTTATGGTGTATCGGTTTGACGAGAATAACAAAGGCACCGTTATCGCTGAATCGGTGATCGGAAACTGGCCGCGCACGTTGGGACAAGACATTTATGATCCCTGTTTTGAAAAAGGGTATGCAGAACGCTATCGGCGGGGTCGCATTCATGTCGTCCCCAACATTTACGAGGCGGGCTTCACAGAATGTCACCTCAAAATGCTAGAACCGTTTGGTGTGAAAGCCAGTTTAGTCACACCGATTAAACAAGGTGATAGGCTGATTGGCCTACTCATCGCCCATCAGTGTTCCAAACCACGCAACTGGCAAAAATTAGAAGTGGACTTCTTATCCCAGGTTGCCACGCAGCTAGGCTTAGCGCTTGAACGTCTGAACTTGATTAACCAAACGGCAGAAGCGGCTGAACAAGCCCGCGCCCTTGCAGAAGATCAGCGGCAGCAAAAAGAAACATTGCAGCGGCAGTTGATTGACTTGCTTGGGGATGTTGAAGGTGCGGCGAGCGGAGACTTAACGGTACGGGCAGAAGTCAGCGCGGGTGAAATTGGTACGGTAGCTGACTTCTTTAACTCCATCATTGAAAGTTTGCGGCAAATTGTAACCCAGGTAAAACAATCTGCGGTGCAGGTAAACAGTTCTTTGGGCGAAAACGAAGCCGCCATTCGCCACCTGGCCGACCAGGCGCTGAAGCAGGCAGAGGAAACGACGCGTACGCTCGATTCGGTTGAGCAAATGACGCAATCCATGCAAGTAGTGGCCGATCGCGCCGGACGAGCGGCTAAGGTGGCGCGTACAGCGTCCCAAACCGCTGAGAAAGGCGGAGCCGCAATGGATTTGACCGTACAAAATATTCTCAACCTGCGAGAAACGGTTGGAGAAACTGCCAAGAAAGTAAAACGGTTGGGTGAATCCTCGCAACAGATTTCTAAAGTCATTTCGCTGATTAACCAGATTGCGATGCAGACTAATCTGCTGGCCATTAATGCCGGAATTGAAGCGGCTCGTGCCGGAGAGGAAGGTCAGGGCTTTGCTGTGGTTGCCGAAGAAGTGGGAGAACTGGCCGCCCGATCTTCGGCAGCGACTCAAGAAATTGAGCGGATTGTGGACAGCATTCAACGCGAAACTAGCCAGGTGGTTGAAGCGATGGAGCAAAGCACCGCACAGGTTGTAGAAGGAACGCAGCGAGTCGAAGAAGCTAAGCAAAGTTTGGGGCAAATTTTGGAAGTCTCACGTCAGATTGACCAGCTTGTGCAGTCGATTTCGGAGTCTACCGTCTCGCAGGTGCAAACCTCTGAGGCCGTTGCTAAGTTGATGCAGGAAGTTGCTTCGGTATCTGAGCAAACTTCAGCCTCTTCGCGTCAGGTCTCGGATGCACTCCGACAAACGGTAGAAGTGGCGCAAGATCTACAGGACTCTGTGGAAGCGTTTAAGGTTGGTGTCTAATCAACGCAACTTAATTTTGGAAAGTGCGACTCTGCCGCACTTTCCAAAATTAAAAATCTGGTTTTAATTTATCCATGATCCTTGATGTCTGATTAAGTCTAATGTTGGGGCTAGGGTTGAGAATTTATGTCACACATCGACGACAAGGAACTGGAGGTTCGGCTTCAGTTCCTTGATGAGGCCCAGGAGTATCTCAGCGCGATCGAAGACGCATTGCTGCGATTGTCCGACAGTCAGGTGGATATTCAAAAAATCAATGCGGCACTCCGAGCGGCTCATTCCATTAAAGGTGGAGCCGCCATGATGGGCTTTCAAACCTTGAGTGATCTGGCCCATCGCATTGAGGATTCCTTCAAAATTCTGAAGGTTCGGCGGGACTCGATTGAAGTAGACGCCGAGCTAGAAAAGCTGTTGCTGATTGGGGTAGATTGCCTGCATGAAGTGATTAGCTATAACCGCCGCGATACCGCCATTAATCAGCAGTGGCTGGAGAAGCGGGTTTACCCGATTTTTGAGCGACTGCACGAGAGCCTGGGCGATTTGCCGGAAGAAGATGCCAGTTCTGTGCTTTCGCCTGAGGATGGTCAAGATGTTGTCGCGATGCTGTTTGAGACGGAGGTGGAAGGCTGTTTACAGCGATTAGAAACTGCCTTAGAAACCGCTGATCCCTGCTTGCGCGAAGAATTAGAGATTTTGGCGCAGGAGTTGGGTGGCCTGGGCGAGATGCTGGAACTGAGTCGATTTGTGCAGCTTTGCCAATCGGTTGAGCAACAGCTTCAGGCGGCTCCCGAACGATCGCAGGAGATTGCGTCTCTGGCGCTGCACCACTGGCGGCGATCGCAAGCCCTCATCCTCACCGGACATGTCACGGAATTGCCCATTGCCTTGGAGGAACTGGGAACCGAGTCTCATCCGGTCATGACATCTGTTGCTGTTGGAGAGGAGGCGATCGCCAATATCACCGAACCTCTGATCCCAGACGTTTTACAGAGCGATCGTTTCGTTGAGGAGTTAGGCGACGATCTCGATCTGGATGATCTGATCACCGACGCTGATTTTACGCTGGATGACACAACCGCGCTGAATCTGTTACTCGCGGATTCCGTTGAACCATTTGAGACCCCTCTAGCCACGACTGTAGTTGATCGTTCAGATCAGGATGTCGCTCAATCGGCTTCCAGTGACGTTCTAAATATTAACTCCAATCAACGGCCTGCAACGTCTCCACAAGTGCGATCGGGAGATATTGAGTTAGCCTCTAGTGAACGGTATTCATCAACACAGCCCGTTTCAAAACGAGCCAAAAGCACTCCCAAAGAAAGTAAAGTTACTGATTTTCGAGTTTTAGAAGAACCTGCTGGTGCATCCGCCAGTCCTTCCGAAAACACAGTCCGCGTTCCCCTCAAACAACTGGATCAGTTGAATGATTTGTTTGGGGAATTAACGATTGAGCGAAATCGACTCACGCTAGAAGTCAAACGCTTACGGAATCAAATTACTGCGCTGACTCACCGTTCGCAAGTATTGGACGAAGCCAATATGCAGCTTCGCACCACCTACGACAAGGTTGCTATTCAAACCCGGACAAATACTCAATTTTCTACTCATGCCGAATCCAGTGGCAGTTCTCTGATTCCCCTCAGCAGTTCCAATGGGTATGGGAGGAGCACTTACCCAAACAGCCCATCGGCAGAACTGGGTAAATTCGACGCATTGGAAATGGATCGCTATGGCGATTTGCACTCCGTGTTTCAGGAAGTGATGGAAACGATTGTCCAAATTCAGGAGTTAACAGGAGACATCACACTCGGATTAGAAGATACAGAGCAAACGACTCGCGATCTCAATAAAACAGCGAGACAAATGCAAACGAGCCTGACGCAACTGCGAATGCGTCCGCTGTCTGATGTTACCGATCGCTTTCCGAGAGCGCTGCGAGAGTTGGCGTTGGAATACAACAAACCTGTACAGCTCAAGGTGTATGGAAATAGCACCTTAGTCGATCGCAATATCTTAGAAGCCCTTAATGATCCTCTGATGCACATTCTGCGGAATGCATTTGATCATGGCATTGAAGATGCGAACGCGCGTCAGATGCGCGGCAAATCGGAAGAGGGACTGATTGAAATTCGCGCCTTTCATCGCAGCAATAAAACGGTCATTACCATCAGCGATGATGGTGGTGGTATTCCCCTCGATAAGATTCGGGCTAGAGCGCTGCAAATGGGGCTGGATCAAGCGCTGCTGGCCACCGCCAGTGAAGATGAATTGCTATCTCTGATTTTTGAACCCGGATTTAGCACCGCCGATCGCGTCACTCACCTATCGGGTCGAGGCATTGGGATGGATGTGGTGCGCAATAACTTGAAGCAAATTCAGGGCGAAATCAAGGTCAACACGCGAGCCGGGATTGGTACGACATTCACGATTTCAGTTCCGTTCACGCTGTCAGTTACGCGCGTCTTGCTGGCCGAGAGTCATGGTTTGCTGCTGGCGTTTCCCACCGATGTCATCGAAGAAATGTTTTTGTTCGAACCTGAGCAAATCATTACCACGATTGGCGGTGAAGCGCTGGATTGGGATGGCACGATGGTGCAATTGATTCGCCTGTCGCAATGGCTTCAGTTCAATAGTCCGCGATCGCTTGAAGGGTTAGAAACACCACCGAACATTGACTCTCCCACAATTTTGATGCTCAAGCACAATAATCAACTGGTAGGACTGCAAATCGATCGCTCCTGGGGTGAACAAGAAGTGGCGATTCGCAGAGTCGAGGGTGGCCTGCCGATGTCACCTGGTTTTACCAACTGCACCATTCTGGGAGATGGGCGCGTTGTGCCTCTGGTGAATGTCCCGGAATTACTGCACTGGATCAGCAGTTGCGATCGCTCCACCCCATCTCCCGCAACCGTTCCAGACATCTCGTTTGGCTCTCCAGCCACCTCTACCAACCCGTTAATACTGCCCCGTCTGAATGTCACACCCCCACCCCAACTCCCTGCGGCGATCGAACAACCCTCTACCATTTTGATTGTGGATGATTCCATCAACGTTCGTCGGCTGCTGGCTCTGAGTTTAGAGAAAGCCGGATATCGCGTTGCGCAAGCCAAAGACGGACAGGATGCCTTAGACAAGCTAGGAGGTGGACTGCATATACAGGCCGTGATTTGCGATATCGAAATGCCCCGGTTAGACGGCTACGGATTCTTAGCCAAAATCAAAGCTCAACCGGAGCACCAACAATTGCCAGTCCTGATGTTGACCTCCCGCAGCGGCAACAAACATCGTCAACTCGCCATGAGTTTAGGAGCGTCTGCCTATTTCTCAAAACCCTATGACGAGCGAAAGCTGTTCCAAACGTTGAAGGAGTTGATTCACTTAGCGCCTGTTGGTTTGCAAGGGAGATAGGGTGTTGGGTGTTAGGTGTTAGGGAAAGGCAGAAGGCGATCGCAACACCCCACACCCCGTAACCCCCACATCCCATACCCCCATATCCCCACATCCCAATCCCCAATCCCCAACACCCCCTATGGCCATCTTCACGTCGCGTCGCTTTGAGCATCGTCGGGCTAATCGCGCTACTCGGCAAATCATTATGTTTCAGCTTCAGCAGGAGTGGTTTGCTCTGCCGATCGAACTGGTGCATCGGGTGGTTCCATTGGGGCCAGTTTATGGAATGCCGCAGGGGCTGGGTATGAGCCTGACACGCTATGAGAATCGGGAAATTCCGGTGATTGATATCAAACGTCGCGTTTTTGTTGAAACTTCAGAGACTCGCGCACTTCCGCCCGCCTCAGATGCGATCGCCCCAAATGAGTTAGAACCTTATATTCCCGTGTCCATTCCCTCTGATGCTGATCAGGCTGATCTGATGAAGCAGGATTCTCCCCGTTATTTACTGATTGTTCAAGACCCACAGAACGATCTGCTGGGCATTCCAATCGAGTCTCAGCCGTCGCTGAAACGCGTCCCGGAATCTGCATTTGCACAGCCTCCGGCATCTTATTTAGCAAAAGGTAATGTCCGGTGTGTGAGTGCGTTAGTTGCGCTGGATGCCAATCAGCCTTCGTTATTTCTCTTAGATCTTCAGCAGTTGATTCAAGACGTACCCATGCTGTCTGGTTACCAAGGCTGAGAAGTCCATCAATCTGGGTTCTCCTCCGTGCTCCTAATGTAAATTCACACCCTTGAAGCAACAGGTTTTCAGGTTCAAATCGCAATTTGTTTAAATCATAACTTTGCTCTGAACGTCGAAAATTAAGCTCAAGTTTTAATATGACCAGAATTTAAATTTAATGTGAATTGAACATTGCTATTTCCATTCCATCAAACAGGGTTTAAACCGTATCAAACCATACGTTAAACCCTGTTATTACGTGTTCTTTGCATATCCCTTAAAATTACGCTAAATTGAGCCTAAATCGCACGTATTTCGTCGTCAGGAAAGAAATCATGTAGGTTTCATGAAGATTCTGAGAAATAACCGTGTTATCCTCATGTCTCAGATAAACTGTATTTTCAATTGGCATACATTCAATCAACATCTGTTCAGAATGAACTGATTCCCAATTAGTTTCAGGCTAGCTGGGGTTTAGTTTCTTTTTGATGCTGATCGTTAGATCTATAGAAGATTCAATTTGCAGTATTCGTGTGCTTTTTAGCACGCCATCTTTTGTTGCAAATTAATACTTGAAATTTGAATAATGAGCTAAAAATTGCATAATTCCAATCAATGAAGAGCAGTTTGAACGATTACGTATCTTGCGTAAAAATTTTCATCTACATACTTTTCAAGGTTTATCTAGAGAAAAATGATCTGTCTTTTAATCAAGTACTGAAACTATAAAAAAGCTTTTTGGATGCTGGTTTCTAGTGTCTTTAAACAAATTTTATAAGGTTATATATACATCATTAATGCAGGCATATCTAAATGTAATGTGATAAAAAATACAGCTTAAAACATGCATTTCACAACACATTATTTGTGATTTACAAAACATAAAAAAGGCGGGTTGTATGACAATATAGATGTTAGTCTCGTGGAATCATAGTTATAAAGTTCGCTGTTTCTTCAGCTAAATAGTTTGGGAACCAATTAGTGGTTGATTGGTCATAACTAGTGTCCGATCGCCACGTTAAAGGTCTGTGTTTAGCCGCTTTCATATTGGCTAATTGAAGGCAAACTGACCATCAGGATTCATCAGTTTCACTCCTTTGACCCAATTACAACGGAGATCATTCATGTCTACTCAAACCATTTCTTTAGCTGCTACGCCATCTACTTCCACTTCAACGGTTAATGCGCCATTTCACCTATCAATGTGCGTCAATGATTTAGAAGAAGCTCGCACATTTTATAGAGATATTATTGGTTTGGAGGAACGCCGCACCTCGGAGACATCAGCACATTTCAATTTTTATGGCTGCCAATTAACCTGTCATCACGTTCCGGGTTATAGCGCTAAGAACTATCAAAGAGAAGTTGATGCTGAAATCGTCCCTGTTCCTCACTTTGGAGCCGCATTAACGTTAAAGCAGTTCGAGACAATAAAAGATAGGCTGATCGCACACGGCATTAAGTTTGTACTGAAACCCCACGTTCGATTCATTGGTAAGGGGCATGAACAGCATGTGATGTTCATTGAAGATCCATCAGGCCACGGCATTGAAATTAAATCGTTTACAAAAATCCCCGAAAATACGTGGACTTAATCAATCCTGCTGATACAGACATAAGGACATTTAAACCAGGTTATTTTTGTAAGAGCCTTGCTCCGCGAGGCTCTTACAAAAATAACTATGGCTGACGCAAGCGCAAAGCGCTGTAAATGAAATGGTGGGGTGAGGAAAACTGGTATCTTTGATATCGGTTGATTGGTATAGCCAAACTCACCCCTATTTCATGTCTGCAAAACGGTTTGGGGAGTCTACACCTTTGAGTGCTTCTGCTATTCCAGCCTCTATAGCAATCCCGAATGAGCTGTGAAAGCGCACTTCGATGGGGGTTGCGCCCTCCATGCTCATCTACTGTGATCCACGATTCAGGACTGCTATATGTTAGACCACGTTAATTTGCTAGAACCCTCCCTCTTGATGTTGTTCGCCATCGGGGCGATCGCAGGTGTGCTAGCGGCGCTGTTGGGGATTGGTGGGGGGCTGATCATGGTGCCTGTCCTCACGATATGGGGTGCTACTCCCGTCCAGGCGGTTGCAACTAGCTTAATTGGAATTGTATTTAGCTCTATCTCAGGTACGTATCAAAACTGGAAGATGAAGTTTATTGACCCCGAACGGGTTGCGCTTCTGGCATTTCCGGCGATGTTGTCAACGGAATTAGGGGTCTGGTTGGCGAATCTGCTGCCAGCCGAAATTCTGTTAATTAGCTTTGCGGCGCTACAAATTGGTGCGATTTATTTAATTGATCTAAAGCAGCGTTTAAAGCGAAAGCATCGAGTCATTCATCCAGCAAATCAACTGCCTCCTGATACGGGCTACTCCTCAGCTTCAACGGAGTATGGGCCGTTGCACACACAGGCTCCATCTAAACCAGTGGTTGATCCTAAAATTCTTCCCACTCAGGGAATTGGGTTATTAGCCGGAGCGCTGTCAGGATTGTTTGGTGTTGGTGGTGGAATCGTCATGGTTCCTTTGCAGATGTTGTTTCTGGAAGAGACGATTAAGGATGCTGTGCGGACGAGCTTAGGCGCGATCACTCTGATTTCAATTTGGGCATTGGGCCGTCACGCCTTATCGGGGAATGTGCTGTGGCTGGCGGGTGTTTATTTGGGGTTGGGGGGGCTATTGGGCGCACAATTTGGTGCAAGACTGTTGCCTAAACTTCCAGATACCACTGTGAGTTTGCTGTTTCGGGGATTGCTTTTTGTATTGGCCATTTACATGGTTGGAAAAGCGCTTGCAGGATGGGGATTTCACCTGGGTTCGTAAACAATGGTGCTATTCCAAATGGCAGCATTCCAGTTTGAAATGCCATGCGTCTCAGTTAGGATGAGATGATTCTTGTTTCAACTTGAATGAATCCTTACTTAAACAAGAATGATGTTGTTTAAAGTAAGAAACTTCTGGTTTAAAACAGCAATGATGCAGGTTCAACCTGGAAGTTTCTGCGTTCAACCTGGAATGATGCAGGTTCAAACCGAAATGTTCCATGTTTAAACTGGAATGATGTTCCTCCAAACAAGGCTGATGCGATCGCACCCCTCAACCTTGCTGTTTGAACTGAGAATGAGGGCAGGTAGAAACGCGATCGCCCTTTGCCATCACAGCATTTCCCGTGTCCAATGCCGCAACACGTCTAATGCCTGGACTAAGCCGACCTTATCGCTTTGATCGATGAATTGCAGCACGCGTTGGGCCGGAAGAAAGGGAAAGACAGCGCTGCTGGCAGACTCAACGTACTGCTGATCCTGTAAGCGATACATCTGTAAATTGCCTTTGAGCACGTCGTCTCCCGCTTTGGTGCTGTATCGCCAAAGTTCTGGGATTCCTAAATCGGCATAAATGCGAAATTTATCCAGACTGCTCTTGGTCAGTGAAATTTCGATCGCCAATTCGGGAGGCTCGCCCTGAGCTAGATCAACGGCATTCTTCCCCATCAATACAGGGCTGGCATCGAAATAATATCCCGCGTTTAATTCAGTCACTCGACCGCGATCGGCAGCCTGAAGCAAGATGGGCGCAACGGTTTCGATCGTGAGGTGAAGCTCATCCACTAAGACTAGAATGAGCGATTCGATCAATTTGGTGCAGCGATCGTGTTCGGGCAGGGGAGTCATCATCTCCAATTTGCCGCGATCGTAGGTCAGACGCGCGGTGCGATCGCTTCCTAGCTCTTGCAACAGTTTCTCAAACTGCTGCCAGCTAACATCGGGTAAAACGACTCGGTTTTCAGTTTGAAGGGATTTGCTCATGCCATTATCCTCACATAGAGGGTGCACAATTAAGGATCACAAATTAAATTAAAACCCAATTTTTAGGAGGGGAGTGGGGGGGGGCGG